>NZ_QUKZ01000005.1:0-216404 GCF_003481355.1 Dorea sp. OM07-5
GTTATTCTACGCAAAATATCCTCAACACTATCGAAATCATCATTTTGGGTATATGAAAGTGAATATCCCGTCAAATTATACTGCTGTAATTTTTTGTTTCACTTTTACCTGATTTTGTAGAGATCCCTTTTATAAACTAGCTTCAGTTCCGAACATTACCACCCCTTTTCTTTCATTCAACCACGTCTGGATAATTTATCTTACATATATAGTAACAATCCACAACTCCATTTCGTGACATATAATATTAAATTTTTTAGAAACAGCAGGGAAATTCTGTTTCATGCATTCAGAAATCGCCCTGCTGTCGTGCTGCTTATATTATTATCTTTCTTTGATTAAAGCTTATCATTACTATAAGTATAGCAAAGTTTTGTTGCATTTGGAAGTTTTACTTACGGAATCTGCCACTGGAAGCTTCCTCCGGATACTATAACAATTAAAAAGCACCTCTCCCATGTCCTTTTACGGAACAACTGAAAGCGGTGCTTCATCTTATTTTCTCATTTTATTCTCTTCTTAATTATTTCTGATTGCGGAACTGAATCGGTGTCATGTTGTAAGCTTTCTTGAACATACGATTGAAATGTTCCACATTCTGATAGCCGACTGTGAGTGCAATATTTTCAACGGTCATATTGCTGCTCTTGAGTAATGCTTTTGCTTTTTTCATGCGGATTTTCTTTACCAGTTCGCCAAATGTCATGCCGGATTTTTCCTTAATATATTTGGAAATATATGGCTTGGACAGGTAGAATTTCTCTGCCAGATCATCCAGTGTCACATCAATATAATTTGCCTGAATATAATTCATAATCTCGATCATTCTTGCATCTTTGCATGTATCGGCGCTCCCAATATCTTCCAGCTTGTTGACTGCAACTGTCAGCGCTTCGATAGATGCTTTGATGATATCTGCATCGATACCAACGCCCCAGAATGGCTTGCCGTTGCAGAGGATTCCGACATAAGCAACAGCTTTGGAAGAAGATCCCTTTGTCAGAGAATGTTCTTCATAGAAGCTCAGTTCATAGCTAACGTTGAAATACTGTTTCAGTGCGTTGCTGACAGCGTCCAAACGTCCGTTACCCATTGCTGTGATCGTGCGGTTCTCATTCTGGTGATTGATCGTTACTTCTGCAGTAATTCCATCCGTCTGTTTGAAATGGCACTCGTCTACATGGAATACTGGTTTTGTATTAATGTAGTTATCAGAGAAGATCTGATATACCCATTCCGGACTCAACTCTTTGTGCGCCTTGTCGGATACGTCTTTTACAAGGTATCCGACCTCTGCACGCATCTGCTGTGGCAGGTTGATGCCGTGGCTCTGTTTCAGGATGTAGTTGACTCCACCCTTACCGGACTGGCTGTTGATACGGATAACATCGGAATCGTACTCTCTTCCGACATCCCTCGGATCGATCGGCAGATACGGAACTGTCCACAGATTGCTCTTGCTCTCTTCTCTGCACTGCATTCCTTTGGCGATCGCATCCTGGTGAGATCCTGAAAATGCTGTAAATACAAGATCTCCGGCATATGGCTGACGCTCGTAAACGTGCATTCTTGTCAGTCTCTCGTATGTCTCGCGGATCTCTTTCATATTAGAGAAATCCAGTCCCGGATCCACACCCTGTGAGTACATGTTCATACCCATAGTTACAATATCTACGTTACCGGTACGCTCTCCATTTCCAAATAAAGTTCCTTCGATTCTGTCTGCTCCTGCCAACATTCCAAGCTCTGCTGTTGCAACACCGCATCCACGGTCGTTATGTGGATGTAAGCAAAGAATAACATCATCTCTGTATTTCAAATGTTTATTTACATACTCTAACTGACATGCAAATGTATGTGGCATCGCATTCTCTACGGTTGTCGGAATATTGATGATCGCTTTGTTGTCAGCTGTAGGTTTCCATACATCCAATACTGCATTACAAACTTCTACTGCATAATCTACTTCTGTTCCATGGAAACTCTCCGGGCTATACTGGAATGTAAAGTTACCATCTGTCTCGTTTGCCAGTTTTAACAATAACTCTGCACCATCTACTGCAATCTTCTTAATTTCTTCTTTGCTTTTCTTAAATACCTGTTCTCTCTGTGCAACAGATGTAGAATTATAAAGATGTACAACTGCATGTGGAGCACCTTTAACTGCTTCAAATGTTCTCTTGATAATATGTTCTCTTGCCTGTGTCAGTACCTGTACGGTAACATCATCCGGAATCATATTTCTCTCGATCAATGTGCGCATGAACTGGTACTCTGTCTCAGATGCTGCCGGGAATCCGACCTCAATCTCTTTGAATCCGATATCTACAAGCATCTGGAAGAACTCTAACTTCTCTTCCAGACTCATTGGCTCGATCAGCGCCTGGTTACCGTCACGTAAGTCAACGCTGCACCAGATCGGTGGTTTTTCAATGTGATCTTTCTTTGCCCAATCGTATGTGACCTCCGGCGGCATAAAATAAGACCGCTGATATTTTTCATAATTTTTCATGTGTATTACCTCTCCTTCTATACAAAACTCATTGAATAATAATCATCAATTTAGTTGTTTATTTTTAACACTCACTTATACTAACACAGCTACATTAAAAAGGGAAGTGGTAAATTTAATCACTTCCCTTGATGTTTTTTAATTTGTTGTATTAGATTGTGTCTTATTTTGCCTCCAAAGAGCGTTTTTTCGTTATCACGACTTTTTCATCGTAACATTCAAAAATCTGATCCACCTTTCCGGTATCCGGTTTCGGTGATAATGCGCTCACTATCGGCACAATGATAAGTCCTGCGATCATCGCGATAGCTCCTGCATTGATTGGTGAAGCAATGTAGCCGATAAACATGTTCGATACGGTAATACCGACACCTGCTGCGAAGCTTGCCCATACAGCCGCTTTGGAAACTCGTTTCCAATACAATCCATACAAGAACGGTGCCAGAAATGCTCCGGCTAGTGCGCCCCAGGAAATTCCCATAAGCTGTGCGATAAAGGTCGGTGGATCTAATGCGATCGCTACGGAAAGCACGATGAAGAATACGATCAGTACCTGCATCGTCCGCACCTGCTTCTTCTCGCTCATATTTTTCATAACATTGTCTTTTAAGAAATCCAGTGTCAGTGTAGAACTGGATGTCAGTACGAGTGATGCCAGCGTGGACATGGATGCGGATAAGACAAGTACGATCACAATTCCGATCAGGATGTCCGGTAACGTAGACAGCATATACGGAACGATACTGTCAAAGACGACATTTCCTGTCTCATCGTAAATAGATGCATTGTCAAATAATCGTCCGAATCCTCCGAGAAAATAACATCCTCCGGAGATCACAACTGCAAATAATGTGGATATCACAGTTCCTGTATTGATTGCTTTCTCGTCTTTGATCGCGTAGAATTTACCGATCATCTGCGGCAGTCCCCATGTTCCGAGGGATGTCAGGATTACAACGCCTAACAGGTTCAGCGGATCCGGTCCGAAAAAGGATGTAAATGCGCCCGGCTGTCCCATCGTCACAGGTACATCACTTGGAATCTCTGCCATCTTGCGAATGGCCTGGATAAACCCTCCCTGTCCGCTAAGAACCGCTCCGATAACTCCGATAATTCCGCCTAACATGACGATTCCCTGGATGAAATCGTTAATCGCTGTCGCCATATAGCCTCCGAGGATAACATACACTGCTGTAAATGCTGCCATTCCGAGAACGCAGTATGTATATGGAATGTTAAATGCCATTCCGAACAGTCTGGATAATCCGTTGTATACGGACGCTGTATACGGTACAAGGAAAATAAATACGATTGCTGATGCAGTAATTTTCAGTGCCTTACTTCCGTATCTTTCTCCGAAGAAATCCGGCATTGTCTTGACATTCAGATGCTGCGTCATAACTTTGGTTCGTCTTCCCAATACAACCCATGCCAGCAAACTTCCGATAATCGCATTGCCAAGTCCGATCCATGTACTTGCAAGTCCGTATTTCCATCCGAACTGTCCTGCATAGCCGACAAATACAACTGCCGAGAAGTAGGATGTTCCATATGCGAAAGCAGTCAGCCACGGTCCTACTGACCTTCCTCCAAGAACAAATCCGTCAACACTGGTTGCATGCTTTCTTGAGTATACACCTACCGCCACCATCACAGCGAAGAATAATACAAGAAGTACAATCTTGATTCCCATAATAAACCCTCATCTTTCTTTTTACTTTTGTTTCTCTCGTTCCTTTTTAAGCAGAGGTTAGCTTCTCAATTCCTATCTTTCACCTGTTTTTTACTAACTCCGTTTCGCTCGTCGCTTTAAAGCGTAACGCTTTAAAGCATTAAAGTTTTAATTTCTTTTCATAGGATATCACAGCAACTGTGTACTTGTCAATAAATTTTCTCTCTTTCACCTTATCAATATTTGTAAAACCTGACACTGGCAGATTTCTCAGATACTATGGCAGTAAAAAACAACCACCTTGCATGTAATATTGTATTTATAACAATGTGTTCCTGCATGATGGCTGTTTTTTATTCTATATAATCTTTACGCTATAATACCTGTAGATTGTTCCATGCTTCGCACTCTCACAATCCCTCTCTCTATTCGCATATCGTGGTCTTAAAATCCCACTTTCATGCTCATATCATTACTTCATCTGATTCACACGGTCCTGGATCGTCTTGTTGAAGTTCTCAACCGTACGGTTGTAGCTTTCAGACATATATTTGGACTGCAGCATGAAATCTGCTGTTGCAAGGTTATTTGCAACCGGGATGTCATAAACAACGGCAATTCTAAGCAATGCCTTTACATCCGGATCGTGCGGCTGTGCCTCTAACGGATCCCAGAGGAATACCATGAAGTCAATCTGTCCTTCTACGATCTTGGCACCGATCTGCTGGTCTCCGCCTAACGGACCACTGTTGTAAGCTTTCACCGGAAGCCCGGTCTTCTCTGCGATCAGTCTGGCTGTTGTTCCTGTTCCGCATAAGAAATGATTTTTCAGAATGTCTTTATTTCTGTCACACCAATCTACAATTTCTTTTTTCTTTCCGTCGTGTGCTACCAGTGCAATGTGTTTTGTTTTCGCAATTTCAAATGATACATATCTGTCGTCCATATCTGGTCCTCCCTATCATTAATCTTCGTATTTCTCAACCACTTCACCCTGCTTTTTGTAAATGCTGTTTGCCGGCACATAACCGCGCACGCTGGAAAGCGGGTAAATATTGGTGTGGCTTCCGATCACACTTCCCGGATTCAGGATGGATCCACATCCGACTTCTACTTCGTCTCCGACCATAGCGCCGAATTTCTTGATTCCGGTCTCGATATTTTCTTTCGGTGTCTTCACAACAACCAGTTTCTTGTCTGATTTTACATTGGATGTAATAGAACCGGCTCCCATGTGGGACTTGTAGCCAAGAATCGAATCACCGACATAATTGTAATGCGGTACCTGTACTTTATTGAACAGGATAACGTTTTTAAGCTCTGTAGAGTTTCCGACAACCGCGCCTTCACCTACAATCGCATTTCCACGAATAAATGCACAGTGTCTGACTTCTGCGTTCTTTCCGATGATCGCAGGTCCGTGTACATAAGCAGATGGAAATACATTCGCTGATTTGGCGATCCATACATCCTCTCCTACTTTGTCATATTCCTCTTCCGGTAATGTTTTTCCCAGTTCCAGAATGAAAGCACTGATCTTCGGCAGCACTTCCCATGGATATGTCACACCTTCAAAAAGATTTTTTGCGATTGTCTCATCCAGTGTGTATAACTCCTTCACTGTTATTTCTTTCATTTGTTTCTTTTCTCCTTTACAGTAATCTCTCTTTTGTATCAGCATACCACGTTCTTAAGTAGCTGGCAAATCATTTACCTTTATTCGTCTTCTTATAAAACTGCGCGATCTTATCATAGCAGTTTCTGAGCTGGCTCTGATTTCTGAGTCCGCGCACACCCTCGGTGCGACTGACGATAAAATGATCCAGCTTCTGCATATATTCTTCGGAAGTGATGTCACCTTCCGCAACATAGTTGAGTCCTTTTTCCCAGCTTGCGGTCAGTTCCGGGTTAAGGAGTGAACGGATGGAATTCTGCACAACGTCATATACCATCTCTCCGAGCATGGACGGAGTTACGATCTGCGTCTTTTTATTAAGAGATAAATATTTGATGTTAAATAATTTTTTTAAAATCTCTCCCCTTGTTGCACTTGTTCCGATTCCGCTTCCTTTAATCTGTGCACGCAGTTCCTCATCTTCGATCAACTGCCCCGCATTTTCCATTGCAAGAATCAGTGAACCGGAATTGTAACGCTTCGGCGGTGATGTCTTTCCCTCTTTGATGTCTAACGCCTGTACCGGGAGAGACATACCCTTTTTTAACGTCTTGATCTTCTCAAAAAAGTTTACATCCGCCTCCATCTGTCCATCGTTTTGTCCGTCATCCGGACTGTCAGCGTTATTTGTCTTTGCTTTTTTCTTCGCCGGATTGCCTGCGACTTTCAGATATCCTTCTTCTGCCAGTACTTTGAAACTGGAGAAAAAGGACTCTTCCTTGATTTTCGTCACAATCGCAACTTTCTGGTATACAGCCGGTGGATAGAAAATACTCAAGAAACGTCGCACGATCACTTCATACACCTGTTTGGACAGATGGGATAAACCATTCAACGCCCCCATACCCTGTCCGGTCGGAATAATTGCATAGTGATCTGTGATCTGTTTGTCATTTACATACCTTGTCTTCTCCAGTCCTTTATGGGAACCGAAGGATACGATTTCTTTCAGATATGGAACGGCAACGTCATATTTCATCAGCCCGTTTAAGTTCTTGTGGATCTCTTTTGCCACTGCTGTTGAGAGGACACGGGCATCCGTTCTCGGATATGTAACCAACTTCTTCTCGTATAATTCCTGCACGATTCTGAGTGTCTCATCCGGGCTGATCTTGAATCTTTTGGAACATTCATTCTGGAGCTCCGCCAGGTTATAGAGAAGCGGCGGATTCTTCTTTTCCTTTTTCTTCTCAATGGAAGTGATCTGACAGGTCAGTGGTTCATTATTTTCTTTTAAATACTGAATGAGCGCCTCTGCTTTGTCTTTTTCTTTGAAACCATTTTCCTTATAAAGATCAAAGGATTCAAAATAGCGGGAGCCCTTCACGGCGCGCCATTCTCCCTCGAATGTCTGTCCGCTCTCCCCGATCGCACTGAGCACACGGTAAAATGGCGTCTCCACAAACTCACGGATCTCCCGCTCTCTGCGCACGACCATTCCGAGGACGCACGTCATGACACGCCCTACCGATATCACGGAATATTTTGTATTCAGGTAACTGGAAATACTGTTCCCGTATTTCAGTGTCAGCAGTCTGGAAAAATTAATTCCCATCAGATAGTCTTCCTTCGCGCGAAGATAAGCGGACGCCGACAGATTATCATACTCGGAGAGGTCTTTTGCTTCTCTGATCCCTCTTAATATCTCTTCCTCTGTCTGCGAATCAATCCACACCCGAAGCCTTTTCTTGCCGGTCACCTGTGCCTGCTGCTCCACCAGGCGGTAAATATATTCTCCTTCTCGTCCGGAGTCGGTACAGACATAGATTGTATCCACATCCGCTCTGTTTAATAACCCTGCCACGATCCGGTACTGTTTTGCAACACCCGGGATTACTTCGTATTTGAATTCCTGCGGAATAAAAGGCAGAGTCGCAAGGCTCCACCTTTTCAGTGACGGATCATACTCTTCGGGATAACTCATTGTAACGAGATGCCCAACACACCACGTTACAACGGCTTCTTCCGATTCCAGATATCCGTCTTTTCTCTTTGCAAAAATATTCAGTGCTTTGGCAAATTCCTGCGCCACACTTGGTTTCTCCGCGATATATAATGATTTCCCCATATATCTTATCTAACTCCTAGTGAAATATATTTTTTATCTTTGATAAAAGACCTTTTTTCTTCTTCGGTCGTTCTTTTGTTTTCTCTGCCGCCCGAATCATCTCGTCCATGAAAACTACCTGTGAATCAATATATGGTTCTGTCAGTTCTCTCTTTCTGTAAGTGCCATCTTTCTGCAAAATACGCGCTTTGATATTATCACTTAACATCACTTTCAAATCATGATTAATAATTTTCTTAATCTCTTCATCCAGCACCGGACACGCAACTTCCACACGTTTTTCTGTGTTTCTCGTCATCATATCTGCCGAACCGATATAGATCTTCTGTTCTTTTCCGGTTCCAAAGCTGAAAATACGCGGATGTTCCAGAAAGCGTCCGACAACGCTCATCACGCGCACATTTTCTGTATATCCCGGTACACCCGGAAGAATACAGCAGATACCGCGCACGAGGAGATCTACTTTTACACCGGCACAGGAAGCCTTAGATACTTTCTTAATAAAATCAACATCTGTGACGGAATTCATCTTCATCACGATGCGTCCTTTTATGCCTTTTTTAATCTCCTCATCCATCATTACAAGAATTTTCTGCTTCAGGCTGGTCGGTGAGACGATCAGATACGTATAATGACCATCCAGATTGCCCGTCGCCATATTATTGAAAAATGCAGACGCATCTTTTCCAATAGCCGGATCTGCTGTTATCAGAGACAGATCGGTGTACATTGTTGCTGTCTTCTCGTTATAATTACCGGTTCCTACCTGGGTAATATACTGGATATCTCCACGGTTCCGGTAAGTGATCAGGCAGATTTTGGAATGGACTTTGTAATTTTCAAATCCATAGATTACACGGCATCCGGCTTCTTCGAGACGCTCAGACCAGTCAATATTATTCTGCTCGTCAAATCTTGCCCTCAGCTCAATGAGAACGGTAACTTCTTTGCCATTCTCTGCTGCAGCACACAAATATTCTACCAGTCTCGCCTTACTTGCCAGACGGTAGATCGTAATCTTGATCGTCAGCACATTCGGATCTGTCGATGCTTCTTTGATGAGATTCAGGAACGGTTGCATACTTTCATATGGATAGAATAATAACAGGTCTTTCTTCCGGATCTGACGCATGATACTGCCATCTTCTACTGCCGCAGACGGCTGTGGTGAAAACGGCGGATAGATCAACGCTTTCTTCAATGGCTCCGGCAATTTTCCGCTAATTGCAAAAATATATGACAGCTTCATCGGCATCTTTGTCCGGAAAATCTGATCCGGAGTGATCTGGAATTTCTCGCAGAAAAATGCCTGCATATCTTCGCTTAATTTCTCAGCTACTTCCAGGCGTACCACTGCCATTTTTCTTCTCTTATGCAGGGTGCTCTTCATAAGTTTGCGGAAATCGTCCGTTACTTCCAGTGCCTCATCATCCGGCGCAACGTCTGCATTTCTTGTCACGCAAATGTAGTTTGCATCGGAAATGTCATACCGGGTAAAGACAAGATCCAGATATTCCATGATCACTTTTTCCATGCGGATATAACGGATATCCTTGCCTGGTAAATATAAAATATCGGAAATAAACTGCGGAATCGGAACGATACCCATATGCACTTTATTCTTTTTATCTTTCTGTGTAAGACTTGCCGTTACATAGATTTCTTTATTCAGAAGATGTGGGAACGGATGATTCGCATCCACAATCTGCGGAGACAATACCGGAAGAACCTGTTCTTTGAAATATTTCTTCACATATTTTCTTTCCTGCTGGTCTAACTCTTTAAAATCCAGCCCGCACACACCGTAAGGACTCAACTGACTCTTGATGTCAGCATAGGTCTTATCACGCTCTTTGTAAAGCGGTGCCACCGCAGCGTAAATCTTCTCAAGCTGTTCCATCGGTGTCATGCCGGACCGGCTGTCCGTTGCCTGCGCATCTGTATGTGCCATGTCAAACAGACTTCCGACTCGGATCATGAAAAATTCATCCAGATTGCTTGTGAAAATCGCTACGAATTTCATTCGCTCCAGAAGAGGAACGGTAATATCTCTTGCTTCTTCCAGTACCCGTTTATTAAATTCCAGCCAGGAAAGCTCCCGGTTCTGTGTATAATTCAAAATTTCTTTTTTCATGTCCTCTCATCCCTTCCTGTCTGTGCGTGATTATTTCTGTATTCTGCATGCTCCCACAAGATTACATCCTACTTTCGTATGTTTTCTATCATACCACATTCTGCCCGGACGGACAAGAAAGGAAGGCGTAAGCCCGATTGTGTCCCGGCTCGCCTTCCTTTTATGCATCTCTGGTATATCTTATGATACCAACGGATTACTACGTGCTAACGCACTCTGGTATCATTATTTCGCCTGAATGTATCCCTTGGCTGTAAGTGCTTCTGCGCAGAGCACAGCTCCACCTGCTGCTCCTCTGACTGTGTTGTGAGACAGACCAACAAACTTATAATCAAACATGCTGTCTTCTCTGAGACGCCCGATGGATACGCCCATTCCATTCTCGTAATCTACGTCCATTTTTACCTGCGGACGGTTGTCCTCTTCCAGATACTGGATGAACTGCTTCGGAGCACTCGGAAGTTCTGCTTCCTGTGGGAATCCTTTGAAGTTTACAAGCTTCTCGATAAGCTGTTCCTTTGTAGGCTTCTTCTCAAAATTGATAAACACTGCTGCTGTATGTCCGTTAAGAACCGGTACACGTAAGCACTGGCATGTAATCTTCGGTGACTCGGCAAGTGTGATCTGTCCATTCTCATATGTTCCGAGAACACGAAGTGGCTCCTGCTCACTCTTCTCTTCTTCTCCGCCGATATAAGGGATAATGTTCTCCACCATCTCCGGCCAGTCTTTGAATGTCTTACCTGCTCCGGAAATTGCCTGGTATGTTGTTGCAACAACTTCCTTTGGTCCGAATTCTTTCCATGCTGCAAGGCAAGGTGTATAACTCTGGATAGAGCAGTTTGGTTTTACTGCGATGAATCCTCTTGTTGTCCCAAGACGTTTCTTCTGGTCGTTGATCAGTTCAAAATGAGCCGCATTGATCTCCGGTACTACCATCGGTACGTCCTTTGTCCAGCGATGTGCACTGTTGTTGGAAACAACCGGTGTCTCTGTCTTCGCATATGCTTCCTCGATCGCACGTATCTCGTCTTTTGTCATATCTACAGCGCTAAATACAAAATCTACATCAGCAGCTACTTTCTCCACTTCATTAACATTGGCAACAACCAGTTTCTTCACTGCTTCCGGCATCGGTGTGTCCATCTTCCAGCGTCCGCCAACTGCCTCTTCGTATGTCTTTCCTGCAGATCTCGGGCTTGCTGCCACTTTTACTACTTCAAACCAAGGGTGATTTTCCAGCAGAGAAATAAAGCGCTGTCCTACCATACCTGTTGCTCCTAAGATTCCTACTTTTAACTTCTGTTCCATCTTTTCTCTCCTTCTTTAATTCTCTCTATTCACTTACACCATCTTCATATGCTGACAGATAATCCTGACAGATCTTTATTACCTGTGCCATCGCATCGTGTCCCGGCGCACCGATCGTCAGACGCTTATTTACACAAGTCTTTAAGCTGATAGCTTCATAAATATCTTCTTCAAATACCGGGCAGATCTCCTTGTACTCATCTAACGGAAGATCATCCAGTGCGATCTTCTTCTCGATACACAGAAGTACCAGTCTTCCGACAATACCGTGTGCATCTCTGAACGGAACTCCGTGATTTACCAGATAATCTGCCGCATCCGTCGCATTGGTAAACCCATGTCTTGCACTCTCTGCCATGCGCTCTTTATTGAACTGCATGGTCTTTAACATTCCTGTAAATAAAGCAAGACAGCCCTTTGTTGTATCGATTGCATCAAATACCCATTCCTTGTCTTCCTGCATGTCCTTATTATATGCAAGCGGGATTCCCTTCATCGTTGTAAGGAACGAATTAAGTGCTCCATACACTCTTCCGGTCTTACCTCTTACAAGTTCTGCAATATCCGGATTCTTTTTCTGTGGCATAATACTGCTTCCGGTGCTGTATGCATCATCAATCTCCACAAACTTATATTCATTGGTATTCCAGATGATCACTTCCTCTGAAAATCTGGATAAATGCATCATGATCGTAGACAATGCA
The DNA here is from genome assembly GCF_003481355.1 of Dorea sp. OM07-5. Classification (NCBI taxonomy): domain Bacteria; kingdom Bacillati; phylum Bacillota; class Clostridia; order Lachnospirales; family Lachnospiraceae; genus Dorea; species Dorea sp. OM07-5. The sequence goes on from NZ_QUKZ01000005.1 coordinate 12,077, forward strand.
GATAACAGTTCGATCAGATAATCTCTGTCGGAAACACCGTCCATACTATTAAGTGTCGGTCCGTCAAAGCCAAGCAGTTCTGCTGTATACTCACGATCCAGCGGGTATGTAGTACCTGCAAGTGCTCCTGAACCAAGCGGGCAGGTATTCATTCTCTTTGCAATATCGATAAGTCGCTCATGATCTCTCTTAAACATCTCAAAATATGCGCCCATATGATGTGCCAGTGTGATCGGCTGTGCTTTCTGTAAATGCGTAAAGCCCGGCATATAAGTGTCAAGGTGTGCTTCCATGATCTCAAGAAGTACTTCCATCATCTCTTTCACCAGATGATTAAGCTCTTTGATCTCATCTCTCGTGTAAAGTTTCATATCTAATGCGACCTGATCATTACGGCTGCGTCCGGTATGCATCTTCTTTCCTGCATCACCGATCCGGTCGATCAGTACCGCCTCTACGAAGCTGTGAATATCTTCATACTCAGAGGTGATCTCAAGCCTTCCTTCTTCTACATCTTTTAAAATTCCATTCAGTCCATCAAGGATCTGGTCTCTCTCTTCTTCGGTCAGGATTCCCTGTTTTGCCAGCATTCTGACATGTGCCATGCTGCCCTTCATATCCTGCGCATAGAATCTCTTATCAAAAGAAATCGATGCGTTAAAGTTATATACAAGCTGGTCTGTTTCTTTGGTGAAACGCCCGCCCCATAATTGTGCCATCAGCTCTACTTCCTTTCACAAAAATATTGTAAATAATTTTATCACATTTTGTCACGGTTTTCCATGGAAAATTCACATCCACAATAATCTTGTCGATATAGTCCATATATTTTCGATAATTCGATGGAACGTTTGTATCCATTTTTCTTCTTAAAATCAGATAACAGATATTCCACCTCGTATTCTTCACCCAACCGCTGTCCAATCTCATTTAAACGCTCTGCTTTCTTAAGCGGGCTGATACTGAGTGTCGTTGTAAAATAATCAAACCCGGCATTTTTAGCGATCTTTGCCGCTTCCCTTAAGCGCAGCTCATAGCACTTCATGCAACGTGCGCCTCCTTCTTTTACATGCTCCAGACCACTTGCCATCTCATAAAAGCGTTCCTTATCATACGGACCTGCCATAAAGGATATCGGATGCTTCGCAGGCAGCTCATCAATAAGCTTCTGCTGCTCCCAGATTCTTTTTGTATATTCGCTCTCCGGATAAATATTCGGATTATAATAAAAAACCGTGATCTCAAAATACTGGCTCAGATATTCCAACACATAGCTGCTGCATGGTGCACAACAGCTGTGCAGAAGAAGTTTTGGAACTCTCTCCTCCTTCGTCAGTTTTTCAAGTGTCTTGTCCAGTTCTTTCTGATAATTCATAAGTTACCTTCTCTCTGTTGTTTTAACATACTACAAAATTATAGCTTTTCTGAAATCCTATGACAAGTAAATACTTGCACTTATTTCTTATATTTACATAAACTAATATTAAATTCCTGTGCGGAGTCTGTAAAATATGGAACAAGTGCTTGAACTTCGACACATTTATTATTCCTATCACACGCCGGAAGGAGAGACACCGGCGCTTGCCGATATTTCTTTTTCTCTTTCCAAAGGAGAATTTATCGCCATCGTCGGACCGTCTGGCTGCGGCAAATCTACCCTGTTATCCGTGATCTGCGGTCTTCTGTCTCCGGAAAAGGGGCTGATCCGTATCAATGGCAAATACATGCGGGAAAGTACGACAAATATCGGATATATGTTACAGCATGATGAGCTGTTCGAGTGGCGGACAATTTTCAATAATGTCATCCTCGGACTGGAAGTACAGCATATGCTGACTGCAAAGACAAAAGAGAAAGCCGGAGAACTTCTGGATCTTTACGGTCTTGGAAATTTCAAAAATTCCCGACCTTCTGAGCTGTCCGGCGGCATGCGGCAACGTGCCGCTCTTATCCGCACACTCGTACTGGATCCGGATCTTCTGCTTCTGGATGAACCATTCTCCGCGCTGGATTACCAGACCAGACTCCAGGTCGGGGATGATATCGGACAGATCATACGGAAAGAAGGCAATTCTGCCATTCTGGTCACCCATGATCTCTCAGAAGCAATTTCCCTTGCTGACCGGGTGATTGTCTTATCCGGAAGACCGGCAACGATACAGCAGACGATTCCACTTATCTTTGACCTAGATCGGGATACACCGCTTGCAAGACGCAATGCTCCCGAATTTAAAACATATTTTAATCTGATCTGGGAGGAGCTGAATGCAAATGTATGAAATATCCAGAACACACGCGGACTATCTTAGGACAATACGAAGGCATAAACACATTGTACACATTTCCCGGATACTGATTCTTCTAAGTTTCCTCTTTATCTGGGAATTTACTGCAAATGTCGGTATCATCGATTCTTTTATTTTCAGCAGTCCGTCAAAGATTGTACAGTGCTTTGCAGGCATGGCTGCTGACTGGAGCATTTTCCTGCACATCGGTGTCACGATTTACGAAACACTCTTAAGCTTCCTGCTCGTCATTGCCATCAGTATCCTGATGGCAGTTCTTCTCTGGTTCAGCCCGAAGCTTTCAGAAATTGCAGATCCTTATTTGGTCGTGCTGAACAGCCTTCCAAAATCTGCTCTTGCACCGCTTCTGATTGTCTGGCTCGGTGCAAATAAAACGACGATCATTGTTGCAGGAATGTCTGTTGCCATCTTCGGGAGTATTTTAAACCTTTATACAAGTTTCCACACCGTAGATGCCGGGAAACTGATGCTGATCTACACACTTGGCGGCAGCCGTTTTCATGCGCTGTATAAAGTCGTTCTCCCCTGCTCACTGCCTGCCATCATCAGTAATATGAAAGTCAACATCGGGCTCTGTCTGGTCGGCGTTATCATCGGCGAATTTCTTGCCGCCAAAGAAGGGCTTGGTTACCTGATTATCTACGCAAGTCAGGTATTTAAAATGGATTGGCTTCTAATGTCTATTCTTTTGCTCTGCATCCTTGCCACTATCCTCTATTCGCTCATCAATCTTCTGGAGAGGCGGTGCAGGCGCCGTTATTAGAACAACCAAAAAGGACCATTCACTGCTACGTGACGGTCCTGTCTACATATCTTATTCTACAAACACGCAAATTCATCCTGAATCGCATATTCTGGTTTTTGAAATATATTCTCTGTAAGTCTTCTGAAAATAAATAATAAAAAAAGCTGGAAATCGGACTTGAACCGACGACCCCTTCATTACGAGTGAAGTGCTCTACCGACTGAGCTATTCCAGCATGGACTGCATCAACTCGCAGTCACAAATTATATTATACCTGATTTTTTTACTTTTGCAAGAACTTTTTTACGAAACCGATTTCAAACTGATTTTCAAATCGGCTTTTCCATTTTCAAACCAGTCTAATTTTTAAATCTGTTCCAGACTTCGTCCTTATGCGTTTTTGTTCATATGAACGGTCAGCTGGCGATACGGAATCTCAATCTGGTTCTCATCCATCTTCTCTTTAATGTTCTCCAGTATACGCCATTTTGCCTGCCAGAAGTCCGCACTCTTCGTCCAGGCACGGGCACCCAGAACAACAGAACTTTCACCCAGTTCATCTACAAATACGACAATCTCATCTTCTCGGAGCACTGCCGGATCATCATTTAACACATCCATGATCATTGCTTTCGCCTTTTTAAGATCCGCATCATAGGAAATATCTACCTTGAGATCCAGACGTCTCTCGTCCTTCGCTGTCGCATTGGTCAGACTGTTATTCGTCAGTATCCCGTTCGGTATGACAATTGTCTTGTTATCAATCGTTGTCAGTTTCGTGTAAAAGATCTGTATCTCTTTTACAGTTCCTTCATTTTTGTTCGTATCTTCAATAATGTAATCCCCGACTTCAAATGGCTTCAGGAGAAGGATCAATACACCACCCGCAAAGTTGGAAAGACTTCCTTGCATGGCAAGGCCGATTGCCACACCACCGGATGCGATCAATGCCGCTACAGAAGAAGCATCGATTCCAAATTTCGTTCCGATCATAAATAACAGAAGAAAATATAACGAAAACTTTAAAAGTGAATCAACGAATTGTTCTACACCTTTGTCAGCACCTGAGCGCTGCATGGATTTGCGTACGAGTTTGCGAATCCAGCGGATTACAATTCTTCCAATAAAGAAAAACACAAGTGCAAATACTACTTTTATTCCAAAAGAGATCAAATCGGGAATATGATTTTGCAGATATGTCGTAAACTGACTGACTTCTTTAACCGTATCCTGTGTCGTCTTTGTTGCGGCTTCTACCGTTTTTGTTGTGTCATCCATAGATTTTGTTATCCTCCTGCATATTTTTATATATGCTTTTTCTTACATATGCTTTCTCTTACACTTCTTGTAATGCCAGGAACGCACTTAAATTGCCTCTCGCATTGCCTGTTGTTCTATGTGAAAACAGCAGATCCGGGTTACAGTGTGTGCAGAGATTTGTCACCGCTATATGTTCTTTTAAAATACCGGCTTCTTCAAAGACTGCCTCATTGGCACGCCACAGATTTAACTGGTATTTTCCATTTTCTTTTTTATAAAATAATTCTTCCCAGAGTGACGCATCAAAAGCTTCTTTAAATTTTTCAATTACATCTTCGCTCACTTCATAGCAGTCCTGACAGATCGAAGGTCCGATCGCAGCGAGAATATCTTTCGGGTCACTGCCGAATTCTTTCACAAGCTTCTCTACTGTTACTTTTCCCATCTTGCCGACTGTACCACGCCATCCGGAATGGCTGAGTCCAATCGCTTTCTTCACCGGATCTACAAAGAAAAGCGGTACACAGTCTGCGTAAAATGTTACAAGGCAGATCCCCGGCACATTTGTAACCAGTCCGTCTGTCTCCATAAAATGTCTGCCTTTATCCTCCGGCATGACACGTGCAACATTCGTCGTATGTGTCTGGTGTGTGTAGGTAAAGTCTTCCTTATGTACACCGATTGCACCTGCGATACGTTCCTTGTTGATTTCCACATCCTTCGGATCATCGCCTCTTGTGATACTGATATTCATAGATGTCCAGCATCCTTTGCTGACACCACCCAGTCTTGTAGAAAATCCATGATTTACAATCCCAGTATTTTCGAACAACGGGTACGAAAGAAACGGCACATTATTTACTATCTTTTCATTAAAAATATGTTCGTCATTTTTATATTTGAATCCCAGCATATCGCTCCTCCTAATACGCCTCAAATGCATTTTTTACAAGACAGATCTCGTCATTCATAATTCCGATCACATCAAACCGACATGGTACTTCAGATAATCCGTGGTTTATAAGATAAATTCCTGCACATCGTGCGATCGTCCTCTGCTTCTTCACATCAACAGCCTCCAGCGGATGTCCGCCGGACGAACCATTCCGATACTTTACTTCACAGAAGACAAGATATTCACCGTCTCTTGCGATAATATCAATCTCGCCTGCACGGCATCTGTAATTGTATTCCAGTATCTCATATCCGTGCTTCTTAAGATATGCACCGGCTTCTTTCTCAAATTTGCTTCCGATTGCTCTGTTATTCTCTCTCATAAACAGATCTTGTCCTCATCTTTGTCCTATACAAAATGTGTAATAAATGTTTTCCTGTGTATCGGTGTCGCTCCAAGTTCTTTTAAGCCTGCAATATGCGCTTTTGTTCCATAGCCTTTATTTTTTGCAAAATCATACCCCGGCAGAACCTGGTCGTACTCGATCATCAGATGATCCCTTGTGACTTTCGCTACGATACTTGCCGCTGCAATGGAAATACTCTTCGCATCTCCCTTGATGATCGGCACCTGTGGAATATCCACTTCCGGAATCGTCACCGCATCATTGAGCAACAGATCCGGCTTTTTTCCGAGTTTTCCTGTCAGATCCTCAATTGCCATCCGCATTGCTTCATAAGTTGCCTGCAAAATATTGATCTCATCGATCCTTGCCGGACCAACCGCGCCGATCCCGACCGCAACAGCTTTTTCCATAATTTCATCATAGAGTAATTCTCTTTTTTTCTCAGATAATTTCTTAGAATCATTGAGATATAATATCGTAACGTCTTTTGGCAGCACAACTGCACACGCCACTACCGGACCCGCAAGCGGTCCGCGTCCGACTTCATCAATCCCGCAGATATGCGTATACTGCGCATATTCTTTCTCGTACGCGGACATGACTTCCAGTCTCTCCAGCTCTTTTCTAAGCTTCTCTTCTTTCTTGCGCAGTCTCTCTTCTTCTCTTTTATTCATGTTTGATCACTCCGAACTTATTCAGCGGATAAATTCTGATAAATGCTCTTCCAAGCAGATCACTCCGCTTCAATACTCCAACATACGGATCACGGCTGTCCTGGCTGTGATTACGGTTATCTCCCAGCACAAAATACTCATCGGAGCCAAGCTTAATTGGTTCTTCGGCAATTCCCGGTTCATCCATCACTTCTCTTCCGTAAATGTCACTGGTTAATTTCTTTCCATTAATATAAGTATAGCCATCCTTTACCTGGACAATCTCACCCGGCAGTCCGATAATTCGTTTAATATAGAATGTATTTTCTTCATATTTGTATGGAAATACGATAATATCATAGCGCGACGGGTCATGGAAACGATAAGATATCTTATCTACGATCAAATTGTCTCTATCCTGCAGTGTCGTCTCCATTGACTGTCCGCTGACTCTTGTTCTCTGTCCTACAAATGTTACGATCATCCAAGTCAGTCCGATGATCACTAATATGTATAAAATATATCCAAGAATCGTTCTTAACATGCTCTTTGAACGCTCCTTTTCTTTTCCTTTTGCCATTCTTAAAACCCCTTTCCGGATGCTCTCTTTCTAAAAAACTTTCATCCGTTATCTATCCGCGAAACCTTCTGTCGGCAGTTTTCAGCAGATATGCTACTTGTGCCGGAGCAGTCCGAATTTGTTAAACGGATAGATCCGAAGCCACGCTCTTCCCATCAGATCATTTTTCTTCAGTACGCCGACATCCGGATCACGGCTGTCCGTACTGTCATTGCGGTTATCTCCCAGCACGAAATACTCGTCTTTTCCAAGTTTTACCGGTTCTTCGGCAATTCCCGGTTCATCCATCACTTCTTTGCCGTATATATCACTGGTCAGTTTCTTTCCATTAATATATGTGTAACCATCCTTTACCTGCACTGTCTCGCCCGGCAGTCCGATGATACGTTTGATATAAAATGTATTTTCTTCAAACTTGATCGGAAATACAATAATATCATACCTCTCCGGATCATGGAAACGGTACGATAACTTATCTACGATCAGGTTATCTCCATTATGAAGTGTATTCTGCATGGAAGGTCCGCTGACTTTTGTACGCTGTCCTATAAATGTTACGATAAGATATGCAAGCCCGATGATCACTAACAGATATAAAAGCCATCCAATTAATGAACGCCCTGTGCTTTTCTTCTCTTCTTTATTATCTAACATACGCCCTCCGGATATTCCAGTGTCAGTCTGCCAAGACGTCCGTTACGGAAATCATCTAACAACAGCATGGCTGCCTTCTCTGTATTTAATTCATTTCCTCTGACAACACAGTTACGGTTCTTCGCAATCTGATGCAGTACTACATAAGGATCTTCATCCGGTTCTACGGCATATTTTTCCGGTAAAACATCCGGATAATATGTTCCGAGGAATTTAATAAGCTCTGCCGCCAGTTCTTCTGTATTTAAGATTTCATCCTTCATAGAACCGATAAATGCAAGCCGGAGTCCGACTGCCTGGTCTTCGAATTTTGGCCAGAGGATTCCCGGAGTATCCAGAAGCTCCACCTGCTTGTTCAGGCGGATCCACTGCTTGCCTTTTGTGACACCCGGTTTATTTCCTGTCTTTGCACAGGCTTTTCCTGCCAGTGCATTGATAAATGTAGATTTACCGACATTCGGGATGCCGACAACCATCGCACGTACCGGACGGTTTAAGATTCCTCGCTTTCTGTCGCGTTCGATCTTTTCTTTGCAGGCTTCACGGATCACACCCTGGATGGACTTGATCCCGCCGCCTTTTTTGGAATTGACCTTCACAACAGAGTATCCTTTGGCTTTAAAATATTCTGCCCACGCATCATTCCATTTATCTTCTGCAAGATCAGCTTTATTCAGTAAAACCAGTCTTGCTTTGTTTTTTCCTAGTTCATCGATATCCGGATTCCGGCTGGAAATCGGGATTCTGGCATCTACCAGCTCAATCACAAGGTCAATTAATTTAATATTTTCCTGCATCATACGCTTTGCTTTCGTCATATGACCAGGGTACCACTGAAAATGCATATATCTTTACCTCACAAATCCAAAATGTTTTCTCGGTAACGCAACAAACCACGCTTTTCCGTAAATATAACTGCGCTTCACATTACCGATATCTGCATCACGGCTGTCATCGCTGTTCTCTCTGTCATCTCCGAGGACAAAATATTCATCGGAAGCAAGTTTCATCTGCTCACCTACGATACCGACATCACTGATCTTCGATGTCTTGTAATCTTCTTCCAGTTTCTTTCCATCTATATAAACATTATTCTCGATAATCTGGATCGTCTCACCCGGCAATCCGACAATACGCTTCGTATAATAATGATCGTTCTCATTTCCTTTTGGTTTAAAGACAATAATATCTCCCCGCTTCGGTGTCGTAGCATTATACACAATCCGATTTACCAGTACAACATCTCCGTTCTTCAGAACCGGATTCATGGAATCGCCAACTACACTGACACGCTGTCCAAAATACCATACCGATACAAATGCCAGCAAGCAGACTACTGCAATCTGAAAGATCCATTTGAAAACGCCTGCAACGATGTAACGGTCCGGTTTGAAAGAAAACTTCTTCTGTCCGAATTGTTTTCTCCTGTACCTTCTGCTCCGATATTTTTTGCTTTTAAAATCTTTTCTCCGCAAATGTCTTCCTTTAAAAAGCGCCCTTCTCTTTCTTTTCATAAGATCCCCTTATATCAGAAAAGGACAACTACAAATATGTACTTGTCCTCTTTAAACCTGTTTCTTATTTTACTAATTCTTTAACTTTCGCTCTCTTACCAACGCGGTCTCTTAAGTAGTTCAGTTTAGCTCTTCTTACTTTACCTCTTCTTACTACTTCAACCTTCTCTACGTTTGGAGAATGAAGCGGCCAAGTCTTCTCAACACCTACTCCATTAGAAGTCTTTCTAACTGTGAATGTTGCTCTTGTACTTCCGCCCTGTTTCTTAAGAACTGTACCTTCGAAAACCTGAATTCTTTCACGGTTTCCCTCTTTGATCTTACCGTAAACTTTTACAGTATCACCAACGTGGAACTCCGGTGCATTCTCTTTTAACTGCTCAGCTTCAATATTCTTAATAATATCGTTCATTGTGTGACCTCCTTGTTTACTTGGATGTTCTTAATACGCTTCGTACCAGAGGACCATCTATTTTCTTCACAACATATGATATGTTATCATAATCCTAACCAAAAAGCAAGAACTTTATTCGCTTTTTGTCATTTCTTTCTGTATCTGCGCTGCAAGGATTCTCTCCTTGTCTGTAAGTTCTGCTTTTTTCAGCAGATCCGGACGGTTCTTCGCTGTACGGATGACAGACTGCTCTCTGCGCCATTTTTCAATATTGGCATGGTGACCGGACATCAGAACTTCCGGAACTTTCTTATCATGCCATGTCTCCGGTCTTGAATACTGCGGATATTCCAGAAGATTATCCTGAAAACTTTCAAACTCTGCGGAAACATCATTGTGGAGCACTCCCGGAACAAGTCTGGAAATCGCATCTACCATGATCATTGCCGGAAGTTCTCCTCCGGTCAGCACATAATCTCCAATCGATACATAATCCGTAACAATCTCTTCCAGCACGCGCTCGTCAATGCCTTCATAATGACCGCACAAGAATACGAGTTCTTCTTCTTCCGCAAATTCTTCTGCCATCTTCTGATTAAATGTCTGTCCCTGCGGCGACAGATAGACTACACGCGGACGTTTTCCGATCCTGTCTTCCAGTGCTTTGTAACACTGGTATACCGGCTCTGCCTGCATGAGCATTCCTGCGCCGCCGCCATATGGATAATCATCCACGCTGTTATGCTTGTTAAATGCATAATCCCGGATATTAATTGCTTCGATGGAAAGCAGTTCATTCTTTATCGCACGTCCGATAATACTTGTCTTAAGACCGCCCATCACCATCTCCGGAAATAATGTCATAATATAAAACTGCATTTGTTATGATTCCTTCCTGTAAGCAATCAGATCAGTCCATCCATCAGATGGATCATCATCTGCCCTTTTTCTATATCTACACTGCGGATACATTCTTTGATCGCAGGAACAAGCACTTCGCCGTGCTCCGCATTTTCAATCACATAAACATCGTTGGCGCCTGTCTCGATCACATCTTTTAATGTACCGAATATATTGCCATCTTCTGTGCATACTTCCATGCCGATCATATCCGCAATGAAATATTCGTCTTCTTCCAGCGCTACTGCATGTTCTCTTGTTACATAAAGCGAACATCTTTTATACTTTTCAATATCATTTATATTATCAATGCCTTTAAATTTTAAGATTACAAACTGTTTAAAAAATTTTACACTCTGAATTTCTAACGGCATTGTCTCTTTTCCTGTATCAAGAATGACCTGTTTTAACTTTTTGAAGCGGTTCACATCATCCGTAGTCGGAAAAACTTTGACTTCTCCCCGCACGCCGTGTGTCTGTGTGATCACGCCTACCTGAAGCATATCTTCCATTTACAAATCTCCTTCTGACTGCTTTAAAAAAGGACAGGTACTACTACAGACCTGTCCTGTAAGCATCCGTTGGTAATTAATCTAAAATATCAACGATTACTTTCTTATCTTCCTTTGCAGCTGCTGCTTTTACCACAGAACGAATTGCTTTTGCAATACGTCCCTGTTTTCCGATTACTTTTCCCATGTCGGAATCTGCAACCTTCACTTCCAGAACGGTAGCTTTCTTATCTTCACGTTCTGTTACAACAACACTGTCAGGATCATCTACTAAAGCTTTTGCGATAACTTCTACCAGCTCTTTCATAGCTGTGCACCTCCAGGGTATTAATTATTTCTCGATGCCTGCTGCTTTGAAAATCTTGCTTACTGTTTCTGTCGGCTGTGCACCTGTTCCTAACCATTTCTTAGCTGCTTCTTCGTCAACTGAGATTGCGCTTGGCTCACAGTTCGGATCATATGTTCCGATCTCGTCGATGAATTTACCATCTCTTGGTGATCTAGAATCTGCTACTACGATTCTATAAAAAGGAGCTTTCTTCTGTCCCATTCTTCTTAATCTGATTTTTACTGCCATTTTGTTTACCTCCAAATAAAATTTTATAAATATTTTTTAATTTCTATATATAATGCGTAATCACGCCTTATATCAATGTTAGAACGGCATGCGGAACTTGCCGCGTTTTCCGCCTTTTCCCATCATCTTCATCATCTTCTTCATCTCACCGAACTGCTTGACCATACGGTTCACTTCACTGATGTCCACACCTGCGCCTCTTGCGATACGATGCTTTCTTGAAGGATTCAGAACATCCGGATTTCTTCTCTCTTCCACAGTCATGGAATAAATGATTGCTTCCATGCGCGCCATGTTCTTCTCAGCCTGCGCTGTCTGCTCATCATCAAGACCTTTCATCTTGCCCATTCCCATACCGCCAAGTCCCGGCAGCATGCTCATGATGCTGGAAAGTCCACCCATATTTTTCATCTGCTTCATGCTTTCCAGATAATCCTCGAAGTCAAACTGTGCCTTCTTAAGCTTCTTGGACATCTCTTTGGCTTTCTCTTCATCAATCTGTGACTCTGCCTTTTCGATCAGTGTCAGCACATCACCCATACCAAGGATTCTGGATGCCATACGTTCCGGGTAAAACTGCTCCAAATCTGAAAGTTTCTCTCCCATACCTGCGTACAAAATCGGCTTTCCGGTAACTGCCTTAACAGAAAGTGCAGCACCACCTCTTGTGTCACCATCTAATTTGGTAACGATCACACCGTCAATGCCGATCTTATCATTGAAATCCTTCGCCACATTCACGGCGTCCTGACCGGTCATCGCATCAATTACAAGAATCGTCTGATGTACTTCTACGGTTTCTTTGATCTCCTGAAGTTCTGCCATCATATCTTCATCAATATGAAGACGTCCTGCAGTATCGAGGATCACCGGCGTGTTGCCATTCTTCTTCGCATGCTCGATCGCAGCTTTTGCGATATCTGCCGGCTTGTGGTTTTCTCCCATTGCGAAGACTTCCACTCCCTGTTTCTCACCGTTGACCTGTAACTGCTTGATTGCAGCAGGACGGTACACATCACACGCTACCAGTAATGGCTTCTTGCCTTTTAATTTATATTTGCCCGCCAGTTTCGCGGTCGTTGTTGTCTTACCTGCTCCCTGAAGTCCTGCCATCATAATGACAGTGATTGCACTTCCCGGCTGTAACTTGATCTCCGTTGTCTCAGAGCCCATCAGCTTAACCAGCTCTTCATTAACGATCTTGATCACCATCTGTCCCGGATTCAATCCATTCATGACATCCTGCCCAATGGCTCTCTCCTGGACATTCTTGATAAACTCCTTTACAACCTTGAAGTTTACATCCGCAGCTAACAATGCACGTTTAATCTCTTTTAATGCTTCTTTTACATCTGCCTCTGTAAGTCTACCCTTGCTCCGCAGATTCTTAAACACATTCTGAAGTTTTTCTGTCAGACTGTCAAATGCCATATATCTATAACTCCTCTATAATCTCATCCGATATCTTACGGATCTCTTTCACGATCTCTTCTGCACGCTCTTTCTCATAGCCATCCAGCAATTCCTTGATCGTTCCTGTCTTCTCTTTTATTGCCATGAACTTCTCTACCAGATGAAGTTTCTCTTCATATCCGCTCAATGTCTGATTACACCGTCGGATCAGATCGTGTACTCCCTGCCGGCTGATGCCTGCCTCTCTTGCAATCTCACCGAGAGACAGATCCTCCTGAATGAACTGTCCGTAAATCTCTTTCTGATGATCTGTCAGCAATTCTCCATAGAAGTCAAACAATAAAGCCTGTTCAAGAATTTCATTCATGTTTATCACCTGTGTTATCATACACGATAGCTGCGCAGGTGTCAAGTATTTTTTCTTGACACCCTGATTTTCTTCCTTTTTTCTTATTTTTCCTACTTCTTTCGTGCCTCATTTTTATGCAAGCAGCTGTTCCACACGCAGTGATCTGCCGCACCGCTTCAGCAAATATCTCTTCAGCTCCTCACCTTCCAGTTCCGGATATTTGCTTTTTGCAAGTGCAAGCGCACCTGTTACGACAGGTGTCGCCATTGACGCACCGCTCTTTCTTATATAAGGAAAAAACTCTTTTCTTTGAAAACAGCTTTCCCCGTTTACCGCTTCATATCCGCAGGATACAATTCCCTCTCCCGGCGCAAAAATATCCGGTTTCCACACACAGATTCTTTCCCGTCCTGTTCCGCTGCAGTATCTGCCCATGCCACTGCGCCTGTAAGCTCCGACAGTGAGTACTTTTTCATTTGTACCCGGAACACTTACTTTCCGGCTTTGCAGTCCATAATTTCCGGCAGACACAACGACCGTGATTCCACAGTTACACAGTTCCTCCACAGCTTCTGTAATGCGGTTCTCCTTGACCGGATCAAGTCCCACGCCGGCGCCAAGTGACAGATTCACAAGTGCAATTTTATTTTTCTTATTCACTTTTCTTACATGTTCCATTCCCCGTAAAATATGCATGGCATTTCCTTCCCCTTTTTCATCCAGTATTTTCACGATCAGAAGTTCCACTCCCGGTGCCATCCCTGCATACCTTCCACCGGACATTTTCCCGTCTCCGGCAAGAATTCCTGCCACATGTGTTCCGTGCCCGCTGTCATCATAAAGTCCGCATCGTCCATGCTGCATATCTGCAAATCCAATGACTCTTCCTTTAAAATCCGGATGTGGATATGCACCTGTATCCAGGATAGCAGCTCTCACACCTCTTCCTGTAATCCTTCCATTTATTGTATCCGGACATGCATATCCGATCTGGCGCTTTACGTTGTCCATATGATTATCACCTTTTTTATCAGCATATTCACCGGCATGCTTTCCGGCAGATATTATCCGCTAAAATTTTCCAGAATTTCAAATTGATTTCCTATAAAAACTGTCGTAATATAAATATGTTCTATTTACATAGACATATAAGGGGAGAATCTATGAAATCAAAAAATTATTATGACATTCTGGGTGTTTCTGTGAAAGCGTCTGCGGAAGAAATCACATCGGCGAAGAACGAACTGGCAAAAAGATACCATCCCGATGCAAATATGAAGAACGGCGTTGATACAACCAGCCGGATGCAGGAAATTCTCGAAGCATATAAAGTACTTTCAGATCCGGCACGCCGCAAGGCATACGACCGCTCCTTAACCGGGCGGAAAGCCGTTATGCGTACTTTTGATCTGTTCGATATAGAAGAAGAATCGAACGGCGACACCGGATTTGTCGTTTACTGGAAAGCAGCAAATACATTATATGATATCGTTCTGGAGAGTGAACCGTTATTTCACAAACGGGAGGCTAAAGGCAGACTGACTGCACTTGCCATCCGAGCCCTGCGCCCGATCATCACACTGCGGGAAGCGCAGATCCCGGAGCGCTACTGGCATCCGGATATTATGAACTGGCTACTTTTTACGTCTTACCAGAATCCAAACTATACTGTTACTTATCTGCTTGCGCTCTATGACACCCATATCAGATCAAGCCGCAGCATGGTTGAAAAGCTAAAAGCCCAGAACGCTGCTGCCAGATATGAACATACTGTCAGGAAATTATTAAAATATTAGCCGGTGCTTTACTCACACATCCTCCGGATTCGCATATGTTATTACTGTAAATATTTCATCGGAGGATTTTAATATGAGTGATTTAAGTGCTACAAACTGTGGCTGCGGATGTGACGCTGACAGATTCGGAGGCGGATGCGGCAACAATAACAACTGCGGATGTGGTTTCGGCAATAACAGCTGCCTGTGGATCATCCTTCTCTTATGCTGCTGTGGCGGATGCGGCAACAACAACGGATGTGGCTGTGGCAATGACAGCTGCCTGTGGATCATCCTTCTCTTATGCTGCTGCGGTGGTTTCGGCAACTGCGGATGTGGAAACGGATGCTGCTAATTCATCCTTCACACTGTTTCCGATATGATTCGGGATGGAGTTTATACTCCATCTCCTTTTTTATGTATATTTCCACGTTATTCCTCATATATATTTACAACGTAAAAGGAAGGAACTGCCATGGAAAAGAAAACACCCAGATCATTGCTACCGTTCGATGAACTGACCATGCCCGGGGACTTATATCTTCTGAAACTTCTTTTGCCGTTCATCCCCGCACATATGCAGAAATCACTTGCCATTTTTATTAAATATCTGGAACTTTCCTATACCTTGCGTACGTTTCAGGGATTTGCCCGGAAAGAATTTTCCCTGCAGTCTGTCTCCGAACTTCTTCCATACATGGATCCGGACAGCTCAGACAAATTCCGCCAGTTGGAAATGATGATGCAGATGTTTTCCATGTCAGAAAATGACACAGACTTTAATCCTTCTGATATTTTAAATGGAATGTTTACAGATAAACAGCAGGAAGAATTTGCTGCATACAGTCAGATGTTTGATGATGCGTTAAACAAAGATTTTGGAAAATGAAAGGAGTGTTTATCTATGGCAAATGAATGGATGAATCACCCGGATCTTAAAAATCTCGATCCGATCAAATTACAGCTGATCCGCACTGCTGCCGCCAATACAGGGAATAAAACCGGAAAGGATCTTGCTCCGGTTATGATGGCTCTTATATCCAGTGCCGGAAAGAAAGGGATCCGCTTCACTCCGGATGAATTTTCCCTGATCCTTGAGATCTTGAAAGACGGGAAATCGGA
Source organism: Dorea sp. OM07-5 (assembly GCF_003481355.1). Taxonomy (NCBI): domain Bacteria; kingdom Bacillati; phylum Bacillota; class Clostridia; order Lachnospirales; family Lachnospiraceae; genus Dorea; species Dorea sp. OM07-5. The sequence continues at coordinate 28,132 of NZ_QUKZ01000005.1, forward strand.
TCAGGAGAAACAGAATATTGATCAGATGGTACAGATGGTAAAAGGTTATATGAAGTAATAGCATTCTAAAACCCTTCTTCCTTGCGGAGCATACGGATCTCCCGGCGCTTCTTTGCCTTTTCCCATTCCGCTCTCTCTTCTTCTGTCTCAAGAACGAGTCCCGGAACGTGCGCCGGTCTGTCATTCTCATCAAGACCAACCATTGTAAAATATGCACGATTGATGAGTGTACGTTCACTGTCCATATGCTCTACATAGGTGTCTACTTTTACTTCCATGGAAGTAGTTCCGACATACGTTACGCTTCCTATAATAATCACAACATCCTTTTGATACGCACCGTGGAGGAACTTCAGATTGTCTACAGATGCTGTGATCACATTCATTCTTGCATGTCTCTTTGCCGCGACTACAGCCACTTCATCGATCCACTGCATCAGGATTCCACCAAACAGACGATCTGCACCGTTTAGATGGTTTGGACGCACAATATGGATTGTCTCAACGACTGATTCAGATACTTTTCTTTCTTCTGCCTTCATAAAATAATCTTCTCTTTCTTATTTTCGTGTCTTTTATTATACCACAAGATTTGTTATACTAACACTACAAGCATACAAAAGGAGCATTTTAACATGAGAAATATAAAACTTACGATAGAATACGATGGCAGCCGTTATCAGGGTTGGACAAGACTTGGCAAGAATGAATCGAGCAATACAATTTTCAATAAGATCCAGGAAGTTCTGCGGAAGATGACCGGTGAATTTGTTGTGGATCTCTACTGTGGATGCCGTACAGAAGTTGGTGTGCACGCCTATGCACAGATTGTCAACTTCAAGACTGAGAGCACGATGGATGTACAGGATATCAAGCATTATCTGAACCGCTATCTTCCAATGGATATCGCGATTACAGATGTGGAAGAAGTCGATGACCGTTTCCATGCACAGTTGAATGCCAGATACAAGACTTATGTATACCGCATGACGATTTCCGATGTGCCGAGTGTATTCGACCGCAAGACAACTTACCACTGCTATAAGATTCCGGACAAGAAACGCATGCAGCAGGCTGCCCTGCACTTGATCGGCAAACATGATTTCAAGAATTTTTCAACCGTTAAGAAGACCAAATCTACTGTCCGTGAAGTTACAAACATTGAGATTTATGACGATATCGAAGAAATGCAGATCACACTCCGCGCCGATGATTTTCTTCATAACATGGCGCGTATCATTATCGGTACACTTCTGGATATCGGTTTTGGCACTCGAAGTCTTGATGATATCGATGCAATCTTTGACGGCACTGCCGATGCAAGTGCCCCGTGTGATCCGAAAGGATTATATCTGCAGGATATTGAATATGCTGCACCGGTCGGCAATGCACCAACAATGGGCGAGATATAGTTCTGGAGGCTTAAACAACAAAAGAGTATTGCAATTAGAACATCTCTCTATTTTGCAGTACTCTTTTCTTATCTTATATCCTTATTACTTTATAGTGTATCTCTTATAGTGTATCTCTTACATAGTTCCTTTCACGCTACATTTTTCTCTTCTGCAAGATTATTTTCACATTACATTTTATAGAAACCCTTTTTTATCCTGTAGCCCCATCTGTTCATCCAGTGCTTCATCTACAGCAGCGTCAATCTTATCCAACGTATCCTGACGTATCAGTTCCCGCATCCGTTCCAGATAAGGATGTGCTTTTGCCTGCTCCTGCCCATAAGTCAGCTGCAGATCATACTCCAGTGGCAGCCACGTATCAATCGACGCTTCATTGTGCTGGATTATAGCTTCCATCTTATCCAAAGCATGCACAATCTTCGCTTCCATCGTCTCACTTGCTTCCAGTTCTTCAAGAAGCATAAGAAATTCTTTTCGCTTTTTATCCGGCAGCACTTCTGCAATCTGATAAATCGCATCTTTCTCTGTCATCCGGTCTTCTTCTTTCTTCTCAAATGCCGGAACATCTCCTGTCACTGCTTCTCCCATATCATGCAACAGACACATTTTCATAATGCGGTCACTGTCACACTCTGGAAATGCATCCTCCACAAGCCACGCAAACATTATCAGCCGAAACGTATGCTCAGCCACACTCTCCGGACGTCCGCTGCTCGTACAAGAATGGCGGAGATTACATTTTAATTTCTCCGCAATCGTCATAAATTCTAACAGACTTCTCTGATCCATTTTATTCCTCCAGATATTTCATCATTGCATCGTACTGTTTTTCCATCAGCTTATAGCCATGATTATAGAAATTCATCAATGTATCATAGTCTTTCTCCAGACGGGAAACTGTCGGGATCAGTGGACGAAGCACGAAAATCTTTCCTTCTTCTTCCAGTTTCTCTACATGCTCCATTGTCTGATTATATACATGATTTCTGCGGATCGCTGCTCGCACCAGATTTGGATATTTCTTATATGCTTTCCGGTAAATTCCTGCCATTCCTTTGGAAATTGGTTTCTTTCGGTAGCCTGGATTCCTTGTCAGTATCAGAACAATCTTCTTATTGCCAAGCTCCATCGCACGGCGTAGCGGAATGGAATCCGCAATTCCACCGTCCAGATACGGAACTTCGTCAATATTTACAATCGGAGATACGAGCGGCATACTGCTGGATGCACGGCAAATCTTCATCAGTCTGTCAAAATCATGATCTTCCGTCATGTATTCTGCTTTTCCTGTCTCACAGTTTACTGTCACGATTTCGCATGTCATATCTGATGCGAAATATGTCTCATAATCAAACGGGAAGATTTCCTTCGGATATTTGTCAAATACCATATCCATATCCAGAATACTCTTCTCTTTGATAAACTCACGGAAGCCATAATAATAGCTATACTCTTTATCTTTATGAATCATACAGTCTCTCGTGCGTCCCGGCTGTTTCGACACATAATCCACCGCATTGCAGGAGCCTGCCGATACACCGATCACATGAGAAAAATACTGATCTTTCTCCATAAGATAATCCAGTGCTCCTGATGTAAATACACCTCTCGTAGCTCCGCCTTCTAATACAAGTGTTCCATTTATCATAAATTCCACGCTCCTTTTCTTTATATAGCTCGATTCTGTCACTTTCTATGCTCTATAGTATTTCTGATTACAGCCTGTCTTAATAGCAAACTTCTCTTGCCATGTATATTCTATAACATTTCCAGTTGCGGTCTGTCTTAATATCATTACTTCTGTAAATCTGTATATTCTATAGCACTTCCAGTTGCAGTCTGTTTTAATATCATCCCTTCTGTAAACCAGTATATCTATAGCATTTCCAGTTACTATCCTGTCTCAATATCATCAACCTGTATGTTCTATGATATTTCGGTTACTGCTTATCATAACATGATTTTTCAGGAAACGTAACCCCTATGCGACAACAAACCCGAAAAACAACCTCTGCGTCCAGCTTAAATTTCCTTGCCATTTTCCATCAACTCTGATAAGATAGGCTTTGTATGCAATGAAATTAATAATAAGAAGATAATCAAAATAACAAGGAGAATGTAAAATATGATCAGCACAAGCAATATTACACTGCGTGTGGGTAAAAAAGCATTATTTGAAGATGTAAATATCAAATTTACAGAAGGCAACTGTTATGGTCTGATTGGTGCAAATGGAGCCGGTAAATCTACTTTTCTTAAGATTTTATCCGGACAGCTTGAACCAAGCAAGGGAGAAGTCATCATCACTCCGGGTGAGCGTCTTTCTTTCCTGCAGCAGGATCATTTCAAATACGATGAATTTCCGGTACTGGATACGGTCATGATGGGAAATGCTCGATTGTACGAAATCATGAAAGAAAAGGAAGCCATCTACGCGAAAGAAGATTTCACTGATGAAGATGGTATCAAGGCAAGCGAATTAGAAGCTGAATTTGCTTCCATGAACGGATGGGAAGCTGAGTCTGATGCTTCTACTTTATTAAATGGTCTTGGAATCGGGACAGAACTTCACTATGAGACAATGAAAAATCTTGCAGGTCCTGAGAAAGTCAAAGTGCTTCTCGCACAGGCATTATTCGGCAACCCGGATATCCTGCTCCTCGACGAGCCGACCAACCACCTAGACCTGGATGCGATCGCATGGCTGGAAGAATTTCTGATCGGATTCGACAATACAGTCATCGTTGTATCCCATGACCGTTATTTTCTGAATAAAGTCTGCACACAGATCGCAGATATCGACTATGGAAAAATCAAACTGTATGCCGGTAACTATGATTTCTGGTATGAATCCAGCCAGCTTCTGATCCGTCAGATGAAAGAAGCCAACAAGAAGAAGGAAGAGAAAATCAAAGAATTGCAGGAATTTATTTCCCGATTCAGCGCTAACGCTTCCAAATCCAAGCAGGCGACATCCAGAAAACGTGCACTGGAGAAAATCCAGCTTGACGATATCCAGCCGTCCAGCAGAAAATATCCTTACATTGATTTCCGTCCAAACCGCGAGATTGGTAATGAAGTTCTGTCTGTAGAAGGCTTAAGCAAGACCATCGACGGTGAGAAAGTTCTGGATAACATTTCCTTTACACTGAACCGTGATGACAAAGTTGCTTTCGTTGGCGGTAATGAGCTTGCCAAAACCACTTTGTTTGAAATTCTCGCCGGTAACATGGAACCGGATGAGGGAACTTATAAATGGGGAATCACTACCACACAGGCATATTTCCCATTAGACAGCGGAGAAGAATTTGACAACGATTATACGATCGTTGAATGGCTGACTCAGTATTCTGAAGAGAAAGATGCTACTTATGTACGTGGTTTCCTCGGACGCATGTTGTTCGCCGGTGATGACGGTGTGAAACGTGTAAAAGTATTATCCGGTGGTGAGAAGGTGCGCTGTCTGCTTTCCAAGATGATGATTTCCGGTGCAAATGTGCTGATGTTTGACGAGCCGACTAACCACTTGGATATGGAATCGATCACTGCACTGAATACAGGTATGACCAAGTTTTCTGGCGTTATCCTGTTCTCTTGCCGTGACCACCAGATTGTCCAGACAACTGCCAACCGTATCATGGAGATTGTTCCGGGCGGAAAGCTCATCGACAAGATTACTACTTACGATGAGTACCTTGAAAATGACGAGATGGCAAGAAAGAGACAGACTTACACTGTTCAGGAAGAAGACAACTAAACAGCTCCGTGAGGATCGCATTTTTGCGATCCTCTTTTGTTATGTCTTGTTAGCGTTTTCTTTTAACTTGTTAGAGATTCCTTTTAGTTTATATCAGCTTGTTTGAGATACGTCAAACATACCCCTTACAGTTCTATTGTTTATATAGGGATATCACATCTCATTAGCTTGTTGGGGATACGGCAACCCGCCAGTCTGTATCTAATTTACAATTATCTATCTGAAAATCTAAAATAGCGATCTGCTTCTAATTCTGTAGGAAACATCTGTGCACCTATTTGTTTTAATTTTTCTTTTATCTGCCTCTCACATTTTCCCGACTTATGTATAGCATAATAAAAATAAAGTACTTCCTCTTTCTCAGGCATCTTCCTGTACAATTCCTCAATCATACATTCATTGTTCTTCTGTAATTCTTCAACCACAGCACCTTTTCCCCAGAAATAAAAGTCTGTTGTACTGCAGATCCAGCCAGTCAGCAGCTGTATTTTAGTTGCCATAGCATCCGTAGGAATCTGCCAGTGGCAGGTTCTATAGGCATTATTTTTAAAATTTGTTTCCGCATATTGAAGTATCTGGAAGAAATTATCTGCACCTTTATATGTTGTATGATAATCTTCTCTTTCCATGTAAATATCTTCCATCTCAAGCCATATGTTAGCAAGATTTGCCAGAAACTCTTCCGCAGGAACCATTGACACCCATTCTATATTTTGTAAAAGTCTTTCTCTGTCTTCTCTTGTTTCAGCCCGTTTTAAATATTCCCTGTCAAAAAACGGGCCGACTTTCATTTTATTTTTCATTTCTTCCTCACTGAAAATCCAAACATAACTCTGGATTCCGTTCTTTTCTCTAATGTCCCATCACGAATCTTTTTTAATTTGCTCTAAATTCCAATCACGAACCCTGAATCCGTTCCATTCTTTACTTTCTTCTTATAGGTGTCGCCCCATTTCGGTTCTCTGTATTTTACATTATAATTTGCTTTCCAGACACCATTCTCATTTACAATATCAGCATTCCAAGTAATCGCTGCACACTGTATTTCATCTGCTATATAATAACTCATCTCATATACTTGTTCCGGAACACCTTTTCCAAGAGCATTCTTCGGTATGCTGATATAATATTGATATTCTGTTGCGTCTTTGTCCCAGCTAAACAGCTTAATTTTATCATGACTTCTCTTCAGCCATGTATGCTTAACCGGCTTCTCTGAATCTCCGGAAACCTTAACTTTCACAACATTTACATCCTTAATCTCTTTTCCATTATATGTAATATGAATCTTACATGTTGTAAAATGATTCCATCCAATTCCTGCATACATTACAATTGCCAGACATACAACAACTACTACACACTGTGAAATTCTACTTTTCTTCATCTTTTTTCCTCCTTACCAGCTTCCTCTGCACGCGATTCGCTCGATTGCAGCGACCATTACAGTAGTTACAACATTCGCAGCCGCAATCACACCGAGACTCTTCTTTTTATCATGAATTTCATCCTGCACAATTGCATAAACAATCGGACATTCTATGATCAGCGTCAGGAACAGGTATGCACTGTTAATGGTATAAAAATCCATCGATTCAAATGTCTGTTTTATCGTTTCATATACTCCATCTTGATAATAAGTGGCAAAATACGGCACCATAAAAGATACGAGATTTGATATACAGACAGCGATCAGCACTCTTTTTTTATTCTGAATATGTAAAATATTTTTAATCATCAAATATTCGATCACAATTGTCAGCACAGCTACAAATGGCAATAGCTGATATGGTGCCGTCGTTGTAAACCATATCCAGGAAGAATCAGCATAGACAACTTTCGGAATACAAAGCACCAGTAAAACAATAAGCAGTATGCTCTCTTTTGTTCTTGCAAAAATTTTATCTGATTTTTTCATAGGCTTTTCCCTCCTTTTTCTCATTATAACAAATCAGTGCTTCAATTTATGACATATTTTCTGAAAATTCCTTTAAGATTCTCTTAATTCTTCTCTTTAATCATTTGAATCATTCTTATAAAACCGAAAGCTGGTAGCTATTCTTAATATTTATTGCGATTTTATTAATACAAACTGTAATAAAAAAAGAGAGAACCCTAATCGTCCTCTCCTACTCCTTTTTCAAGTATATTATATTGATTATATTGCTTATAATATTAGTCAGCAATGCTATTCCCAGAATCAAGTCTAATTCTTCTGTTACTGCCATATAGCATAGACATGCGAATGTCACCCATGATGTTATTATTATACTCTTCATCTACCAATTCTTCACCTTTTCTTTGTAAAATGTCCGGTTCTCATAAATAATCCGGGCAACGCCATCCTGCACTTCTACTTTTGTTACTGCACAGTTTTTATGTACACCAATATCCCAGTATGCTTCCAGCGGCTGATTCTTAATATTATTCATAAGCCCTGCAAGCGCTACACCATGGGTGGTAAGCAGTACACATTTACACGCATATTCCGGTGCATGTATCAGCCAGTCCAGAAATGCGCCGGTACGTTTTTTCACTGCCAGAAAATCTTCGCCACCCTGTGCAGGCTTGAAACCAACCGGATCATTAAAAAATGCTCTGAAAGATTCCGGAAGATCCCATCCTTCTTCTGCGCAGCATTTTCCTTCGTACTCTGCGAATCCCATCTCTATGATCCGTTTATCTTCTATGATCGGCACATCTTTCCCCGCAAGGATAAGCTCAGCCGTCTCTTTCGCTCTTTTTAACGGGCTTGTAAAACATATATCAAATGGTATGTCCTGAAGCGCTTCTCCTGTTTCCACTGCCAGTTGTCTGCCAAAATCATCTAAAGCGACATCCGCCTGTCCCTGCAGCCTACGCTCTTTATTCCATTCTGTCTCTCCGTGTCTCACCAAATATAATTCCATCCTCTAAAACTCCTTATATATCTCATGTCCACTGCACTTGACAGCGACATCTTCTCACTCATGTGCTGTTGCACATGTCTGTATCCCGTCAAAAGCAACAGTCTTAAAATATTTGCTACTCTTCCATAAAAATGCTATACTCTTACAGAATCATTGAAACAGGAGGATATTCACATTATGGAAAAAGTAACAAGTTTTACAATTAATCATCTGAAATTAAAACCGGGTATCTATGTATCGCGTATCGATCATGTAAACGGTAACCCACTCACAACTTTTGATCTTCGCATGACAACACCGAACAAAGAACCAGTTATGAACACAGCGGAAGTTCACACGATCGAGCATCTCGGTGCGACATTTCTTCGCAATCATCCAACTTACAAAGATCTGACTATTTATTTCGGACCAATGGGATGCCGTACCGGATTCTATTTGATCCTTGCCGGGGAGCTTACTTCTAAGGAAATCGTTCCACTCATCTGCGAAATGTTCCGGTTTATCGCAGATTTTAACGATGAAGTTCCTGGTGCGGCGGCAAGAGACTGCGGCAATTATCTGGATATGAACCTTCCGATGGCAAATTACCTCGCAAAGAAATATCTGACAGAAGTTCTGGATCACATTACCGATGATCGTCTCGTTTATCCGGAATAATTCTTACAGATAATTCTTCTAGCATTTGATCTGGCACATCCGCATAGCTGCCAGTGCTGTCTCATGACTGTCTGTTGTCACTCCGGCACAACAGTCTTTGTCAACATATACCGGCACTTCCGGCAATGCGGCTTTGCTAATCATTGCATTTGAAATCACACAGATATCTGTGCAAAGTCCGACAAGCGTAATCGATGTAATCCCATCCATGCCATTTCCACGCAGCTCTTCATCTTTTTTCTTTAACAGTTCTCCCAGCTCCATGCTTCCAAATGTCGGCTTATCGATCACAATGTCATTTTCACTGCGAAGCGCCTCTAACTGCGGGCAAATCTCCCAGCCTTTTGTACCACGGATACAATGTGCTACCGGAAGATTCCTGCCTTCCTGTGTATCCAGATAATTCTCTTCATGGGTGTCTCTCGTATAAATAATTTCACCGTCAAAGTCTTTAATTTTTTTTACAACATCCGGTACAATCGCTTTTGCTTCTTTCGTTCCAAGTGCACCGTCAATAAAGTCATTCTGCATATCCACAATAATTAATATATCCATGATCTGCCTCCTTAATGTTCCCCATACAAATTATCAGAAACGCCTTCCACCTTATTCTGATATTGTGGGCGGTTATCAAATACATCTTGCTCGCATGAATGTATTTTCCTCATCGCATTTACAAAAAGCAGTTACCGGAATTTCCAATAACTGCTTTGTATATTCTATCTATATTCTGCTAAAATTAAGCAAGTTTTGCTTTTGCAGCTTCTGCAAGTGCTGTAAATCCTTCAGCGTCATTAACAGCCATCTCTGCAAGCATCTTTCTGTTGATGTCGATGTTTGCAAGTTTCAGACCGTGCATCAGTTTGCTGTAAGAAAGACCATTCATTCTTGCTGCAGCGTTGATACGAGCGATCCATAACTGACGCATCTGACGTTTGCGCTGTTTTCTTCCTGCGTATGCAGATGTAAGAGCTCTCATAACAGACTGTTTTGCTACTCTATACTGTTTAGAACGTGCTCCTCTGTATCCTTTTGCTAATTTTAAAGTTCTATTGTGTCTTTTTTTAGCGTTTAATCCGCCTTTGATTCTTGCCATGTCTTATCTCCTCCTTCTATTCTCTACACTATCTTACAGATATGGTAATACTTTCTTCATGTTCTTTACATTAGTTGCATCTGTAATGATTGATTTTCTAAGATTTCTTTTTCTCTTTGTAGATTTCTTAGTTAAGATATGGCTCTTGTAAGCTTTATTTCTTTTTAATTTTCCTGTACCTGTTTTTTTGAAGCGCTTTGCAGCTGCTCTATTTGTTTTAATTTTTGGCATTGTAATATTCCTCCTTAGATTTATAAATGTATTTTTAACGTTTTTCAGTTAAAACCATGCTCATACTTCTGCCTTCCTGCTTTGCCGGTTTCTCGATCACAGCAACATCAGCAAGTGCCTGCGCAAAATCATCCAGAATGTGTTTACTCTGTTGCATATGCGCCATCTCACGGCCACGGAAACGTAAAGTGACTTTTACTTTATTTCCTTTACCGATGAACTTCTTTGCATTGTTCATCTTCGTATTCAGGTCATTCGTATCAATATTCGGTGAAAGACGTACTTCCTTAACCTCTACAGTTTTTTGCTTCTTCTTTGCTTCTTTTTCTTTTCTCGCCAGCTCATACTTATACTTACCGTAGTCGATGATCTTACATACCGGCGGCTGTGCCTTCGGAGCAATCTTTACAAGATCAAGATCTGCCTCTCTCGCAAGTTTCATGGCATCCTTGGATGACATGATACCAAGCTGTTCTCCACTTTCGCTTATCACACGAACTTCCTTATCTCTAATCTGTCCGTTAATCATTAAATCGCTAATGTTCCTGCACCCCCATTATAAAATAAAAAGTGAATAGTTTTCAGACTATCCACTTTCCTGTCACAATAAAATCAAATCTATCTAAAAATGATTCATGTTCAATATCAACCAATAGTCACCCGATTGTGCTATGGTGAGAGTGGATACTCTTCTTTGTTGTTTCACACAAAAGATAATTTACCATAAATTCATATTACTGTCAACTGTTAACTTGAATTTTCTTATCATTTTTCTTATCTTCTGTTCCTCTTCCACATTATAAGCCTCTTTTTTCTCAAATGCAATTGTTAATTAGCCGACTGAGACTACTTTGTAATCTTTGTCTTCTACTGCTTTTGTAAGTACATCATCTGCAACTTCGTGGCTCATCTTTACAACTGCTGTTCCTGCTTCGTGGCTGACAATTGCCTCTTCTACGCCGTCTAATGCTTCCAGCGCTTTTTTTACTGCTGCCTCACAGTGTCCACACATCATTCCTTCAATCTTCATTGTTTTCTCCATTGTTGTTTCCTCCTCTTTCTTTTCATTATTTTTAATTGCTGATCCTTCATCTGCCATTTCTACAGTTCCGGTTTTTGCAGCTTTTTTTAATTTTTTATCTTTGCTTGCATCCAACATGTTAAACCAGTTCAGACGCAATGCATTGCTCACAACACAGAAACTTGAAAGACTCATCGCTGCTGCGCCGAACATTGGATTTAATTTCCACCCAAAGATCGGATACCACAGTCCTGCTGCCAGCGGGATTCCGATCACATTGTAGAAAAATGCCCAGAACAGATTCTCATGAATATTCCGAAGTGTTGCGCGACTTAAACGAATCGCCGCCGGAACATCACTTAAGCGGCTCTTCATCAATACAACATCCGCTGCATCAATGGCAATATCTGTACCTGCACCTATGGCGATACCAACATCTGCTCTTGTCAGTGCCGGTGCGTCATTGATACCATCGCCGACCATCGCTGTCTTGCCCTGCTTCTTTAAATCACGGATCACTGCTTCTTTTCCGTCCGGAAGCACACCTGCGATTACTTCATCTACGCCTGCCTGCTTTCCGATTGCTTTCGCTGTCCGCTCATTATCACCGGTCAGCATGACAACATGGATACCCATATTCTGTAGTTCACGGATCGCACGCGGACTGTCCTCTTTCATAACATCCGCTACGGCAATGATTCCCATTAATTTGTCTTCTCTTGCGAAGAACAAAGGCGTCTTCCCATCTTCGGCAAGCTCCTGCGCCTGTTCTTTCATTTTCTCACTTATTTCAACCAGACCGCTGATATACCGGTAACTGCCTCCAACCAGCTTCTGTCCGTTTAACATACCGGAGAGACCATTTCCAGCTGCGATCTGGAAATCTTCCACTTCTGCAAGATCATCAAGACCTTCTGTGCCAAGACTTTCTACAGCCGATGTGATTGCTCGCGCCAGTGGATGTTCACTCTTTCGCTCCAGCACATACGCTGTGAAGAGCAATTCTTCCTCACTGACATTATCTTCCGCAACAAGATCCGTTACTTTCGGTTCTCCCTTTGTAATTGTTCCTGTCTTATCTAATGCGACAATCTCTGTCTTTCCTGTCTCTTCCAGGGAAACGGCTGTCTTAAACATTATTCCATGCTTTGCACCCATTCCGTTACCAACCATGATCGCAACAGGTGTTGCCAGTCCAAGCGCACACGGACAGCTGATTACAAGAACTGCAATTCCTCTTGCCAGTGCAAAACCAATCGTCTGTCCGGCGATCAGCCAGATCAGAGTTGTTACAGTCGCAATCCCGATAACTGCCGGCACAAATACGCCGGATACCCGGTCTGCGACTTTGGCGATCGGCGCCTTTGTAGCCGCTGCGTCACTGACCATCTGAATAATCTGTGATAAGGTCGTATCTTCTCCGACTCTTGTCGCTTCACATTTTAAAAATCCGGACTGGTTCATGGTAGCTGCCGACACACTGTCTCCAACTGTTTTGTCCACCGGAATACTCTCTCCGGTAAGTGCCGCTTCATCCACTGCACTGCTTCCTTCTATAACCGTCCCATCTACCGGAATATTCTCACCCGGTCTTACAACAAAGATATCACCAATCTTCACCTGATCAATTGTTACTTCTGTCTCTTTTCCCTGACAAAGAATGACTGCCTTCTTCGGCGCAAGCTTCATAAGTCCTTTCAGCGCATCGGTTGTTTTACCTTTCGATCTTGCTTCAAGCATCTTGCCGACTGTAATAAGCGTCAGGATCATTGCCGCTGACTCAAAATAAAATTCATGCATATAGGACATAACAAGCTCTGCATTGCCCTTCATCTGCGCATCTGTCATCGCAAATAATGCATACGTACTATATACAAATGATGCGCCGGATCCAAGTGCAACCAACGTGTCCATATTCGGTGCACGATGAATCAATCCTTTGAAGCCGCTGATAAAGAACTTCTGATTGATCACCATGATCACGATTGTAAATAGCATCTGGATAAGTCCCATCGCTACATGATTGCCGCTAAGGAACCCCGGCAGTGGCCAGTTCCACATCATATGGCCCATAGATAAATACAACAGTGGCACAAGAAAGCAAAATGACGCAATCAGTCTCTTCTTAAGAACCGGTGTTATCTTATCCTTCAGGAAATCTTCATCCCGGACTTCTTTTAATTTCTCCGTTCCTTTCATAGAAGCTCCGTATCCTGCCTTTTCTACCGCCTCTATAATCTGCTCTGGTGTAGCTGTCCCATCAACTCCCATTGAGTTTGTCAAAAGACTTACAGAACAGGATGTCACTCCGTCTACTTTCAACACAGCCTTTTCTACACGGGTACTGCAGGCTGCACAGCTCATACCCGTAACGTTATACTGTTCCATTCTGATCATCCTTCTCTTACTATTTCATCAGTTTTTGAAGTGTAGCTACCAGTTCATCCACTGTCTCTTCTTTTCCTTTGCGGATATCTTCTGCTACACAGGTTCGGATATGGTTTGCAAGCAACACTTTGTTGAAACTATTAAGTGCTGCATTCACAGCTGAGACCTGTACAAGAATATCGGTACAGTAAACATCGTTCTCCACCATCTTTTTGATTCCCCTTACCTGCCCTTCAATACGGTTCAGTCTGTGGATCAAATCTTTGTATTCTTTTTCCGAACGTTCTTTCGTTTTGTGACAGCATGTTTTTTCTTCCATATTCTTCACCTCTTTCCGGTCTATATTATATACCCCTCATAGGTATATTTCAACCATTGTTTTTCATTCTTACTGAATCTTTTTTTCGATACGGATGTCAGAATTTTTTTATAATATCTTTTCGAAACCTATGCGGAGTGCACCTTTCTCCGGTCCACCTGCCAGATGGATCTCTCCGCATCTTTCAAATCCGGCTTTTCCAAGTGCTCTCTGCATCGGAATATTCCCCGGGTGGGTATCAATACGCACACTTGAAAATCCAAGTGTTTCTGCCATACGGAACCCATGCGCAAACATCTTTCCTGCCACTCCTTTTCCTTTTGCTTCCTCTGCTACACATACGCGGTGCATTGCTGCATACGGTCCCGCACTAATCCACTCGCCTTCTATTTCATAATAAGATATGTCCGGTGTTGTCTGAAATGCAAAGATTCCAAGAATGATTCCATCTTCTTCTGCCACGTAAGTACATTGGTTCTTAATATCATTCTCCCAGATTTCTCTCGATGGATATCCTTTCTGCCACTGATCCAGTCCAAGATTTTTAAGTCCAGCCTTTGCCTGTGCGGTAATCTCACACATACGTTCCAGATCTTTCTCTCTTGCAATTCTAAATTCCATTTTGTTTCTCCATTTCTGTTTATTTTTCTTTGCTTTTCATTTTTTATTCTTTGAAATAATATTTGCCGCTATTATTTGCAATCATTGCATTTCATTTCTATCCTCTTCAATTTCACATACTTCAGCAACACCATCCACTACCCGGAAACGCACTTCCATTCCTGCAAAGCTCATTCCATATACCCTCTCCGGGTTTTCCTGATACGCCGGTCTTGGATCTTCTGCAAGTATTTCCTTTAAAGCCGGAATCTTTTCACGTTTTTCTTCAGATAGTGACTCTTCAATTTCAGGAGGGATTGATACTCCCAGACCGTATTCTTTTACTCGTCCTGCAAATCCAGCTTCTGCTTCCGGATACGCATCGATATGTGGTAAATATGGTTTCACATCATAAATTGGTGTCCCGTTCATCAGATCTGCTCCGCTTACGATTAGCACCGGTCCATCCTCATGTTCCCAGTCAATGGTTGTCAGTTTTACACAGGATAACCCCATTCCATTTGGACGAAATGGGGATCTAGTTGCAAATACACCGACTCTCTGATTTCCTCCAAGCCTTGGCGGGCGGACAGTCGGACGCCAGTTTGTACCCTCTGCCTCTGAAAAATCCCAGATCAGCCACAGATGTGAATACTCTTCCAGTCCACGGAACGCTTCCGGCTTGCGGTATTCCGGCAGGAAATGAATCTCTGCCTGTGTATTTACAAGGCCACTCTGCCTTGGGATTCCGAATTTTTCCGGGAAATCCCCTTCTATATATGCAATTGGCCGAATACTCTTTTCTGTCATCATAACTGAAGCCCCCGGTAACGGTTCAGACATGCGCAGAGTTCCTCTTTTCGCGGAAGTGCCAGATTGCCTGGAAGCTCACGCTCTCCGAGAACATCCTTTAACCCCTGTCTTTCTATATCTCTGTATAAAGATTCAACCAGTTCACAAATGGAAGTCTTCCCATTCATCCGATGTGTTTCCAGTTCTCTCATAAGATACCCCAAGCAGGTAAGCTGTTCTTCATCTGCCACTTGTTCTACATAACGCAGATCAATTGTTTCTGCTCCCAGCATAATACCATCTTTTCCCAGTGTTTTTAATTTGATTCTTCCTCTGTGTTCCAGTCCTGTATTTTTCTTTGGACATCTTTTCATGATCGGTTTCTGAATTTCTTTTTCTAAAAACTGAAGTCCCTGATATCCGGCTGTTGCCTCTTTTGCTCTGGACGTGATCTCACGTGGCTGGTAGCGGTCCATCTGCACGATCACATCTGCCACCTGAAAATAAGCCCCGGAACTTCCTGCTACAAGTACTGTTGAGATACCAAATTTCTTATAAAAATACTGCATCCGTTCTATAAATGGTGTGATTGGTTCCATATCTTTGTGAATCACTTTCTGCATCAGCTCGTCTCTCACCATAAAATTTGTTGCACTGGTATCTTCATCAATTAAAAATGTACTCGCTCCGGCTTCCATCGCTTCAATCACATTTGCCGCCTGCGATGTACTGCCGCTGGCATCTTCCGTATCAAAACTGACGGTATCTTTCTGATTTGGAAGATTACTTATAAACATAGAAATATCTGTATGTTTAATACTTCTTCCATCTTCTGCCCGAATCTTCACAGCATCCGGATCTGTGATCACATATTCTCTTCCGTCTCCGGCTATATGAGGATAAATCCCCATCTCCAGTGCTTTCAGAAGCGTAGATTTTCCATGATAGCCTCCGCCGACGATCAACGTAATCCCGCGCCTGATTCCCATTCCGCTTATCTCACCATAATACGGAAGCTTTAAAGTCACTCTCACAGATTCCGGTGATACAAACGGTACTGCATCTTTCATCGGCTTTTGGGATACACCTGACATTCTCGGCAGTACAGAGCCATCTGCCACAAAAGCCACCAGACCATATTCCTTAAGCTGTCTGCGGATTGCTTCCTGATCCTCCGAAAGTTCCATAACATTTTCAAGTTTCCTTATATCCAAATTTTTATAATAAAGTGTCTCCTGCACGCAAGACGGCAGATATTGAAAAAAAATCTTCTCCAGTTCTCGCGCATTTACCGTTCTTCCATTTGCCGGGAAGCCCACTTCAAACCGTAGAATAACGGTTCCGTCTTCCCTTATATCTGCGGCTGTCCGCTCCAGTACTTCCTGTCCGCAGTTTGTCACACGGATCAGACCACTTTTACCGGAACCTTTTGCCTGAAACGAATATTTTCTGATCCCGGATGCAAATATACGGATAAGCGCATCTTCAAGCGCCATCTTCTTCCACTGTTTATCATACAGTCTTTCTGGCAATCCTGCTGTTTTCTCCTCAACTTCTATATGTACTCTGGACGGTGCCGCAAACGGATCACCCTGCACATGGTCAATTCCAAGCACATATCCTGAAAACCGGTAACTGCCTTTCAGATTTTTGTATGCCGGATAGCTCTTACGATCGATCTGTCTTAATAAATTTCTTAATTCTTCTGCTGTTTTCATCTCTAATATGCCTCTGCTTCTTCTCTTGTCATCCAGAAATGGATACCGGTTGTGGAATCCATCCACCGGTCTTCGTTAAAATCTTTTACTTCCACCCACTCACCTCTTTTATATTCAAAGTTTTCATCTACGAGAGACCATGCCTCATCATAATTTTTTTTGAAATCGAAACTCTTGATCGTCAGGACCTTGGCTTTGTTGCACCGGCAGGACGGCTTTGTTGCTGACGTGCGAAGTGCATCTGCCGGAATCAGAAGCTGTACCATCCGGTCATTAACGCATTTCTTATATCCTAAAAATGCTCCCGTCTCCGGGCAGTGCAGACGGAACCACTGTGTCGCTTCGTCCGACTGTATATTTGTAAGATCTGCATTTTCCAGCACAGCCCCATAGAGGTTTGCGCCTTTTATATTGCAGTCACTCATATCGCAGAACCTGAAAGATGCGGTCCTCATATTTGCATTTTCAAAATTTGCACCGTGCATGGAGCATCCGTCAAACAGCGCATTCTCCACACTGCTGTAGTGGAAATCTACATTATTTAACATCACGCCATCAAAGGAACACAGTGTAAAATCCGTATTACTTAAATCCGTTCCGCTTAAATCTCCTTTTTCCAGCTGTACTTCACGAAATACAAGCCGTTCTCCCGGTTTCCTGTTTTCAAGCTTCTCTTTCAGGTCGGATAATTTCAATTCCTGCATCCTGTCATTCATATACTCACATCCTTTTACAAATCAACAATTTTAGCTCTATGATGAATATGCGGCAAAAATTTCTTCAACAGATCTTCTGTCTTAATCTTCAAATGCGTCGTATTGATTCCTGTATTGCATACAAAATACTCGCCCTCAACCACCTCTTTATCAAGAATAAGCTGTACATAATCATCTTCATCATTCAAAAGTCCGACAACACTTGCAGATCCCGGTTTTGTTCCCAGATGCTCCCACATATGCTCCGGTGAAGCAAATGACATATGTGATACGCCTAGTTTTTTACTGAATGAGGACGCGTCAAAGTCTTTCTCCTCCGGCATTACAAGAAGGAAAAATGTAGTCTTCTTCCGGTTGCACAAAAACACATCTTTCCGCACCGGTGCGCCAAGAACTTTACCGATATCCCTACACTCTTCCATGGAAGATGCCGGATCGTTATCGACTCTTTCAAATGGGATTCCAAGCTTGTCAAATACTTTATACACTTTCTGCTCCAGCGGCACACGCTCGCTGACATTTTCCGGTACTGTTGTTACAATTTCACTGATATACATTTCTATGTTCCTCCTGTCTGTTTCCTATTTTGCTATTATAACACAACACGCTTTTCTTCCAATATGGTCTTTCTATTTTTCTTATAATATAATAGCATTTTTCATTCGGTTTTTCAGAAAATACAAACAGTACTGTAATTAACTACAGAAAAAATATTGATTTTTACTTTCTTAGGGAAAACTGATATAATATGAAAGAATTTTCAAAGAAAGGAATTTTATTTATGAAATATATTTTAGCTTCTGCTTCTCCACGTAGAAAAGAACTGCTCAGAAAAACCGGCATTTCATTCGAAATCATGCCATCTTCCAAAGAAGAAGTCATTACCGAGGAATTACCGGCTGATGTTGTTACTGAACTGGCTTATCAGAAAGCCGCAGATATTTTTAGTCTTTACCACAAAATTCATGACGAAGATTTTACTGTCATTGGAGCAGATACTGTTGTTTCTTATAAAGATGAAATACTTGGCAAACCTGCCGATGAACAGGAAGCATTGGATATGCTTTCTATGCTCGCCGACCGTACCCACCAGGTCTACACAGGTGTTTCACTTCTAATCTGGAAAAATGGCAGAAAAATAATACGAACTTTTTATGAAAAAACAGAAGTTACATTCTACCCGATTATGAGAGAAGATCTGCTGTCTTATATCGCCACCAGCGATCCAATGGATAAAGCGGGTGCCTACGGCATCCAGGGGGATTTTGCTATCCATGTAAAATCTATCAATGGCGATTATAATAATGTAGTAGGTCTTCCAATCGGTCATCTGTATCAGGAATTGAAACTTGCATTTTAGCCTGCAAGTTTCAGCTCTTCGTACTTTTCTGCTGCGTCTGCAATGGCAGCTTTCATAATGATCATCAGTTCATCAATCTGTTTCTTTGTAACAATAAGCGGCGGGATCATACGGTTAACGCTGTCTCCGATCGCTGTGATCAGTGCCATGCGGTCCAGGCAGCCATGTTTTACTTCCAGTGCGATCGGTATATCATACTCACATCCAACAAGAAGTCCACGTCCTCTTGCTTCTTTTACATGTGGAAGTTTTGCAAGCTGTTCTTTCATATATTCTCCCATTTCTTTTGCATTTCCACTCAGATCGTTGTCCAGGATTTCACTGACTGCTGCATATGCTGATGCGCAAGCAAGTGCGTGTCCGCCATAAGTAGATCCGTGTGTTCCTGCTGTAAATGCTTTTGCAACTTTTTTTGTTGCGCAGCATGCTCCGATCGGCATTCCGCCACCCATTGCTTTTGCCATGGACACTGCATCCGGTTTTACGCCATATCCCATGTATGCCATCGGCGCTCCGGTACGTCCCCATCCGGTCTGTACTTCATCAAACAGAAGTAACATATCGTTATCATCACATAATTTGCGGAGTCCTTCAATAAATTCCTGTGTTGCAGGATGTACACCACCCTCGCCCTGTACAGGTTCGATCATGATCGCGATTGTATTTTTTGTAACTTTGGAAGCAAAATCTTCCAGATTGTTATATTCTGCATAAGAAAATCCTGGAAGCATCGGTTTGAACCCCATCTGGATCGCATTGTCTGTCTGACCGGTTGCAGACATTGCTCCGTAAGTTCTTCCGTGGAAACCATTTTTCGCTGTGATGATATGATATCTTTCCGGTCCGAAATTATCTGTTCCATATTTTCTCGCCATCTTGATCATACATTCATTTGCTTCTGTTCCGGAGTTTTGATAAAATATCTTATCCATTCCGATCGTATCACAGATTTTCTTTGCAAGTAATGCCTGCGGGATTGTATATGGATAATTAAATGTATGTACAATGTCACCTAACTGGTCTTTGATTGCAGCTTCTACTTTTGCATTTCTATTACCTGCACTGTTTACAGCAACACCACCGTAGAAATCAAGGTATGCATTTCCCTCTTCGTCATATATATACATTCCTTCAGCACGTTCTGCGATAAAATCATATCTTTCGTAAGTTTCTACCATGTATTTGTTGACAATTGCTTTCAGTTCCTTTGCTGATAAACCTGTATCTTTTAATCTCATTGTCTCATTCCTCCTAATAATAAATTTATCTTCCGCTTCGTGCGAGTGCGCATCCTGCGGAGCATTTTTATATATCTTTCAAGATATATTTTTGTTACACAGAAAATAGAATTTTCTGTGTACAGCGATAAAACACGCTTCGCGAGTTTTATCCGCTGATTAACGGTCGTCAAATGCTGCCATGCAAGCATGTCGCATTTTCCTCGTCGTTATAACAAAAAAGGACACTGTATCATCTGATACAGCATCCTTGCTTTGCACATATTAGTTATATTTGCGCTTTCTTGCAGCTTCTGATTTTTTCTTACGTCTTACGCTTGGTTTTTCGTAATGCTCTCTCTTACGAATCTCCTGCTGAATACCAGCCTTTGCGCAGTTTCTTTTAAATCTGCGTAAAGCGCTATCTAACGTTTCGTTTTCTTTAACGATTACATTTGACATAGTCTCACACCTAACCTCCCCTCCAGTCCTATATTGTGCATCATACGACTGATCGGGTATTTTTATTGCACTACATAAGATTATAGCACATATTTTCTTTACGTCAATGTTTTTCTTTAACTTTGGGAAAACTTTCCAATTTTTTATGCCATCTGGTGCTGTTTCATCATCATTGTTACTACACTGTAATACAAACTGAATGCAATCACTGCACACACACCGGTTGTCACAATATATTGTGGTATCCGACTTATGAACAGCGCAGTAAATGATGTTCCGTACAGCATGCTCAAAGCATACGTTGAGACAAAGAGCACTGTAACCAGATTACTTACTGCTGTTGCAACAACAAAACGCATACAGCTTTTTTTCTCCCATCCCATCTGTTTTTCATTCTATTCTGTTTTTTGCACTTCTTACAACGTGGCTTGCAAGCACGGACGTTGTTACACTGCCCACTCCTTTTGGAACCGGGCTGATATAAGAAGCCTTCTCCTTTATCTTCTCATAATCTACATCACCGCACATATTACCGTTTTCGTCAATGTTAATTCCTACATCCACCACAACAGCTCCTTCTTTTATCATATCTGCAGTAATAAATTTTGCTTTTCCTGCACAGGCAACGACAATATCTGCGTTCCTACATTCTTCTTTCAGATCTTTTGTTCTTGTATGACATACCGTGATCGTTGCATGATTTTTTAACATCATCATAGCCAATGGTTTTCCAACCACCATACTGCGCCCCACGATCGTCGCTTTCTTTCCTGTCAGATCTATGTGGAAATGACGAAGCATCTCCATAACAGCCTGTGCTGTGCATGGTGCATATCCTTCAGTCTCACCTAAAAATACTCTCGCACTGTTGAACGGACTCATGCAGTCCACATCCTTCTCCGGATGTATCATAAGCTTCACCGGTTCTTCATCCAGGCCTTCCGGCAATGGACGGAATAATAAAATTCCATCTACTTTCGGATCGTCATTTACTTCTGCAAATACGCGTTCGAAATTCTCCTGTGAAATTGTCTTCGGAAGTTCTACAACCTTACAGTCAATTCCTACCATTTCCATACGTTTTTTTGCGCTTCTTTCATACGCAAGGTCATCTCCTCTGGCGCCAACACGGATGATCGCAAGGCATGGATGGATTCCTTTTCCTTTTAACAGTTCCACATCCCGAATCAGCTCTTCCTTCATGGTCTTCGCAACTTCTGTTCCAAGCATTACTGTACTCATAGCCTTCTCCTCCGTATTAACTTTTAAGCTGGACACAGACACCGGCATAAATTCTTTCTTTGTATGCCTGCCCCTCTGCAATAAGCCGGTTTGCAGTTTCATTCAGTTCGCAGGCACGTTCCGCGTTCTTCATCAGACCTGTATTGATAAATACATTCAGTGAAGCACCCTCCAGTGCCGCCTGCGCAAACAGGATTCCAACACCGACATCACTGATCGCGATGCGGCTGCCCTTCTCTCCCAGTATCTCCAGAAGTTTCATGGATTCCAGAACTGTTTTCATGATCTCCATCGGAGTCAGACTTGCCTCGTACAAAGCCTGCTCCAGGATCCGCTCTTTCTCCGCCTTCTCCTCCGGCGTATTCTTCGGAAGTCCATATGCTTTTGACAATGGTTCAAATGCTTTTGCATCCTCGTCTGTAAGCACAATAAGACGATCTCTGATCTTCTCTAATCTTCCACATATCTCGATCATTTCTGCTTCTACATCCGCATACTTTTTCTTTCCGACTGTCAGATTGGCAACCATCATGCCAAGTGCAGCCCCAAAAGCACCAACAGCGGCGGAAGCTCCTCCGCCGCCCGGAACGGGTGCAGAAGAAGAAAGAACATTCAAAAATTCTGTTGTTTTCTTCTCCAGCATCATCCTTCATTCCTCCTGCCTTTTTATGCATTTTCCCAATAGCCGGAAGACGATATTGGAAATTCAGCTTTCGGCACTTTTTTCATTATATTTTAAAGTGCTGTCTGTTGCAACTAAATTTCTTCTATTTGGATGAATTTCTGTTAATTTTTATCTTATTTTTTCTTTTTTGGTGCAATATGGATTGCTCCACCTTCCAACTCTTCCAGTGCCTCCCCAATACCTTCATTGTAAGTCGGATGTGCGCGCATTCCTTTTAACAGCTGCGCTACTGTCATTTTATTTGCAACTGCTGTTGCGATCTCGCCGATCATATCTGTTGCACGTGCACACATCATCTGTGCTCCAAGAACAACATCTGTCTCTTCTTTTGCAACAATTTTAATAAAACTTCTCTCTTCTTTTGTGATTAATGATTTTCCGTTGGCGCTCATAATGAACTTACCTGTTTTTACCGGAATTTCCGCTGCCTTCGCATCATCCTCTGTTATACCTACCGAAGCAATCTCTGGCTCTGTATATACACAGCCCGGCACAACTGACAAATCAATGGATGGATCTTTTCCGTTCAAATATTCGATCACAACCACCCCCTGTGCACTTGCTGTATGTGCTAACTGCATTCCCTTGATCAGATCACCGATCGCATATACTCCCGGGATGCTGGTCTTGAAATGTTCATCTACAACAATTCTACCTCTTTCCATCTCCGGCACAGCATCTTCCGCAAACAATCCTTCTGTATTTGGAATACGTCCGACTGCGCAGAGAACATACTGGGCAGATGCTTCACATTCTTTCTCCTTTTCGGTATATTTGCAAACGTATGCGCCGTCTCTTTCCTCTACGGACTGTACGCCGGCAGATGTATGCACATCAATACCTCTCTTTTTCAGCAACATCTTAAGACTCTGTGAAATCTCTTTGTCCATATTCGGTACAAGTCTTGGCATTGCCTCAAGAATCGTTACTTTACATCCGAGTGCTGAAAATGCAGTTGCGAACTCGACACTGATAACTCCACCGCCAATAATTACGAGACTTTCCGGCATTTCTTCCAGCTTGAATAATTCATCACTGGATAATACCCCCTTAAGATCCATTCCAGGAAGTGGAAGCATAAATGGTTTACTTCCTGCTGCAAGAATAATATTTCTAGCTTCAAGTACCTGTATTTCTTCCCCTTCCACCTGTACTCTATGACTTCCAAGCAATGTTCCGTGTCCGGATACAAGTGTTACTCCGTTCGCTTTTAAGAGCTGCTCGATGCCCTGAACAAGCTGATCGGTTGTTCCCTGTTTGTATTCCAGAATCTTACTGTAATTAAAAGAAACATCGGATGCCGACACACCAAATTTTTCTGCTTCCTTCATCTCTCTGTACAGAGAGGATGCATGAATCATTGCTTTTGCCGGAATACAGCCGCGGTTCAGGCATGTCCCTCCAACACGGACATTCTCTACCAGCGCAACCTGCATGCCTTCTTTTGCTGCCTTGATCGCAGCCACATAGCCACCCGGTCCTCCTCCGACAACAATTACATCAAATTTATCACTCATGTTCTCGATCTCCTCTACAATCTGATTACCATTCGACGGTTTTTAACCAGGCAATAATGTCTTTCATCATTTGGTTTTCACCGTCATCTTCCGACCAGTACAGCCCAAGTTCTGTACAAATATTATCTTTTTTATACTTGATTCCCTTTAAATATTTTGGAATTTCTTCTGCTATTGCCGGCTTTAACGCATCTGTATACACAATAATATCTGCAATCCTACCTTCCTGCACACATATATCCAGTGATATCTGTCCCCAGTTAAACCGATGTGTAAGTGTCTCGTTAAACGGAATTTTACGCCCAAACTTCCAGTTCCATGAACCCAGACGTTCTGTAATATTATTAACCTCAGCCGGTTCTAATTTTTCCATTGACAGCACTTCAGCCTGCCCGCCATATACTTCTTCGAATGCTTCTCTGAGCGCTTCTTTCATGCGGTCCACTGTAATATCCGGAACCAGCTCTTTTATATTCACTACCCTGGATTTTACAGAATTTACACCTTTGGACTGTAATTTTTCTTTGGATACTGTCAAATATTTTGACATCTCATCCAGTTTTACATCCAACATGATTGTTCCATGATGATAGCAACGTGAACCTTCTTTGTAAAATGCATTTCCGGAAAATTTTCTTCCATTAATTAGAATATCATTTCTTCCGGATTTTTCAGTACAGACACCGAACTTTGCTACCGCTTTTTGAATAACTTCAAGCTGTCTGTCTACATTATAATTTTCTTCATTTACAAGGAAAGTAAAATTCAGATTACCAAGATCATGATAGACTGCGCCGCCGCCGGATAATCTTCTTGCCAGATATCCACCTTCATTTTCCAGCTTCTCTGTCAGACATTCTGCCCATGCATTCTGATTCCGGCCGATCACAACCGTATGCTGATTCTGCCACAGATATAAGATACATTCTTCTTTTTGACAGTGGAAGAAAAGATATTCTTCCACTGCCAGGTTTTTATAAGGATTATACTGCTCGCTCTCAATATATGTTAACTTATTAACCACTTTATTATTCTCCTGCCATTCTAATTAGTCTTCAAACTGATATCTAAGAATCGGATGTCTTGCTGCTCCTACTTCATCCATTCTTGTTACTGGTGTTGTCATCGGAGCATTATGAAGACTCTCTGCATCCTCACCGGCAGTCTCATACAATTTGCGGAATACTGCAATCGCCTCATCCATTGTCTCTTTAGACTCTGTCTCTGTAGGCTCAACCATTAATGCTTCGTCCACGATCAGAGGGAAATACATTGTCGGTGGATGGATTTCGAAGTCGAGAAGTCCTTTTGCAATATCCATTGCTGATACACCTGTCTGTTTTTTCAGATCTGCAAGACTCATAACAAATTCATGCATGCACACTTCATCATAAGCCATTGTATAGAGATCTTTTAATTTATTCATCATATAATTAGCGTTCAGAACTGCATTCTTGCTTGCTTCCGGAATTCCTTCTTTTCCAAGTGTCATAACATAAGCCAGGGCACGTACTACAACAAGGAAATTTCCATAAAAGTTCTTCATCTCACCAATACTGTTTTTTTCTTTTACAGCAACCAGTTTGTCTTCACCTTCTACAAGAATCGATGGAAGGAATGGAACAAGGAATTCCTTGCATCCTACCGGTCCACTTCCCGGGCCGCCTCCACCGTGCGGAGTTGAGAATGTCTTATGAAGATTCAGATGAATAACATCAAATCCCATATCTCCAGGTCTTACTGTTCCCATAACTGCATTTAAGTTTGCTCCGTCATAGTAGCAGAGTCCGCCACAGTCATGAATAATCTTTGTAATCTCAAGAATATTCTTATCAAACAGACCTACTGTATTCGGGTTTGTAAGCATAAGCCCGGCTACATCATCGCCTGCAATTTCTTTTAATTTTTCAATATCTACGCATCCATCCGGTCCTGAAGGAACACTCACTACTGAAAATCCTGCCATTGCAGCACTTGCCGGGTTCGTTCCGTGTGCAGAATCAGGAACGATAATCTTTTTACGTTTTTCATCTCCGTGGCTTTTATGATATGCTTTGATCAGAAGAAGTCCTGTAAACTCTCCATGCGCACCTGCTGCCGGTTGGAAAGTCATACGCTTCATTCCGGCGATCTCGCACAGATAGGATTCCAGTGTTTTTAATACTTCCAGACATCCCTGCACAGTCTCTGTCGGCTGTAACGGATGAATATCTGTAAATCCTTCCAATCCTGCTGCCACTTCATTAACTCTCGGATTATATTTCATAGTACAGGATCCCAATGGATAGAATCCATCGTTCACACCATGTGATTTCTTTGCCAGTTCTGTGTAATGTCTGCTAAGCTCGCCCTCTGAAAGCTCCGGCAGATGTAATTTCACTTCTCTTTTATCTTTTGCATCTAAAGTAACGACTGGTACATCGCACTCCGGAAGGTTCTGGCATTTCCTTCCTGTTTTGCTTTTTTCAAAAATCAGCATCCACTACACCTCCTTTAAGATCGATACTGCTTTGTCGATCTCTTCTTTTGTGTTCATCTCTGTACAGCACCAGAGAATCCGCTTGTCATCCAGTGGATATCCACCAAGGATGTCTTCGTCTTCCAGTGCCTTCAGTACTTTTTCAGAAGGTGTATCTGATACAGTTACAAATTCATGGAAGAAATTCTGTTTGTTTTCCACCTTAAATCCTGCTCCCGCAAGTTTCTCTGCCATGTAATGTGCTTTGGACATGCTCTGCTCGGCTGCTTTTGTCACACCTTCATTTCCCATGCAGGAAAGATATACACCAACAGCAAGTGCACAAAGTGCCTGGTTTGAACAGATGTTGCTGGATGCTTTCTCACGACGGATATGCTGCTCTCTTGCCTGTAATGTCAGAACATAGCCTTTCTTTCCGTTGTGATCTTCTGTCTCTCCGACAACTCGTCCAGGAAGCTTTCTCATCGTACTTTCCACGCATGTCATGAAGCCGAGATATGGTCCGCCAAATGCAATTGGAAGTCCGAGTGGCTGTCCGTCGCCAACTGCAACATCTGCGCCATACTCTCTTGGTGTCTTCAGTGCTCCAAGAGAAATCGGATTCACACTCATAACGTATTTAGCGCCTGCCTCGTGTGCCACTTCGCCGATTGTCTGTGCATCTTCCAAACTTCCATAATAATTTGGATGCTGGATCAGCACACATGCTGCCTGTTTATCAATATGTTCTTTCAGATAAGCAATATCTGTCACTCCGTCTTTTTCCGGAATTACTTCGATTTCTAATTCGTTACCGAAGCAATATGTTTTAATAACTTCTAACACACTTGGCATTACTGTTGCTGAAACAAATGCTTTCTTACGTTTTCTGTCAGCACACATTGCAACCGCCTCTGCTGCTGCCGTAGCTCCGTCATAAACAGATGCATTGGATACATCCATTCCTGTAAGATCCGCTATCATTGTCTGATACTCAAAAATGGATTGCAGAATTCCCTGACTGATTTCTGCCTGATACGGTGTATATGCAGTCTGTAAATTTTCTTTTGAAATGACATTGTTTACCATAGTCGGAATATAGTGTCTGTATGCGCCTGCACCACGGAAGATTGTCGGAAATACTTTATTTTTCTTTGCGATTCCTTTCATCTTTTTCAGAACTTCCATCTCTGACATTCCTTCCGGAATATCTAAGCCGCCCTGGATCTTAACCTGCTCCGGGATGTGGCGGAATAAATCATCGATGCTCTCATATCCGATTTCATTCAGCATCGCTTTTCGCTCATCTAATGTGTTTGGAACATAACTACCCATGTTCTTTATCCACCGCCTTTCTTCACATTCTTATGTATTAAGCCTCTTCGCTTTCTACAAATGCTTTGTATGCGTCAGCATCTAACAGTTCTTCTGTCTCTTTTACTTCACCAACTTTTACAAACCATGCATCATAAGGTGCTTCGTTGATAGATTCCGGAGCATCTAACAGTTCTTCGTTGATCTCTGTTACAACACCTGAAACCGGTGAGAATACATCAGATACTGCTTTTACAGACTCAACATCTGCGAATGCTTCTCCGACTGTTACTTCATCTCCAACTTCCGGAAGGTTTATAAATACAAGATCTCCTAATTCAGACTGTGCATAATCTGTTAATCCGATCACGCTTACGTCTCCATCCTCTTTTATCCACTCGTGTGATTTTGAATACTTTAATTCTGCTCTTAATTCCATTGTTTTAATCTCCTTTTCTTTTATGATATAATATGCCCCTGTTTGTGATACCCTCGGTTTCAGACCTTTTCCTGGCATCCTTATATTTATTTTGCTCTCTTATAAAACGGAAGTGCTACAACTTCTACATCAACCATACGTCCTCTGACATCTACCTGTAATTTTGTTCCTACATCTGTATAGTCAGTTTCCAGTAATGCCATTCCGACAGCCTTGTCAATGAAAGGACCTTTTGTACCGGATGTTGTATGTCCGATCACTTTGCCGTCTGCATATACATCCTGATGTTCACGGATGATTCCTCTTCCAATAACTTCCAGACCTACTCTCTTTCTCGTTAGTTCTGCATGTTCTTCCAGAGCTTTCTTACCGATGAAGTCATCTTTTTTCATCTTCACTGCGAATCCAAGTCCTGTCTCCAGCGGTGAAACATCATCATCCATCTCGTGACCGTAAAGTGGCATTGCTGCTTCCATGCGAAGTGTATCTCTTGCTCCAAGACCACACGGGATAAGTCCTTCTTCTTTTCCATTTTCAAGAAGTGTATCCCACATCTTCTCTGCATACTCGCTTGGCAGATATAATTCTACTCCATCCTCACCTGTGTATCCTGTCTTGGAAATGATACATGGGATTCCGGCTACTTCTGTGTCGAATACTGCATGGTAGTATTTCTGAGGAATGTTCTCTTCTGCTGTCAGCTTTCTTAAGATATCCATTGCTTTTGGTCCCTGCAGTGCAAGTTGTGCATACTGAGCAGATACGTCTGTAAATTTGACTTCTCCAAACTGATGATTTAACATCCACTGATAATCTTTATCTTTGTTTGCTGCATTGACAACAATAAAGTAATGATCATCGGAATGTTTGTAAACAATCAGATCGTCTACTGTTCCGCCATGTTCATTACACATCGGACTGTATCTTGCCTGTCCATCCACCATATTGTCAAAGTTATTTGTCAGTATCATCTGGATATTTGCAAGTGCATCCTTTCCTTCGCATAAAACTTCTCCCATATGAGATACATCAAATAGTCCTGCCTGAGTACGAACAGCCATATGTTCTTTGATTACACCTGCTTCATACTGTACCGGAAGAAGGTAACCTCCAAATGGTACGATCTTACCTCCTGCCTTCACATGTGCATCATAGAGTGGCGTTTTTAATTCCATGATAAAAATCCTCCTTTTTTCTCATCATGAACTGCTCTGTCAGCGGGTCTTGTTCCGTTAAAAGTTTGTCGGAGCAAAAAAATAAGAGACATGTCCTATTTCAGGACTTCCTGCCTCCCTGTCTGCTTTCTTTCAGAGCTTCGTCCGAACCCAATTCTTCTGCCTGAGAGTTTCGAATTACTTCTTGCCCCTTCGGCGCTATTACTTATTGCTAATAATCTCTCTTAGGTTCATCACCCGATCACTTTTCTTTTATTTTGACAGGCTTATTGTAACAGTCCTTAAATTATCTGTCAATAATTGTTTATTTTTTAACTTTTCTGTTATTTATAGGCAATTGCAACAGTCATTATAGTTATTATCTATAAAAAAGAAAGATACATTTTCACTTTTTTGTAGAAAATGTATCTTTCTTTATTTTCATTGTATTTTATTGTACTATTATCTGCGTATTTTCATACTTCTAAAGTGCACTTATGCAAGCTGTTCAGCCAGTACTTCTTTCGCTTTTGTGAGTGCATCATTCATGCCTTCCGGCTTCTTGCCCCCAGCTTGGGCCATATTCGGGCGGCCACCACCACCTCCTCCAACGCATGATGCACAAGCCTTGATCAGATTACCTGCATGTGCGCCTTTATCAATTGCTCCTTTGGTAGCCATAGCCATCAGGCTGACTTTACCATCTGTAGCCGATACAAGCACGACAACACCTTCGCCAAGCTTGTCTTTTAACTGGTCACCAAGATCACGGAGTCCGTTCATATCCACGCCTTCTACCTTTGCGGCGAGCAGTTTCACACCGACAACTTCTGTCACCTGATTCATCACATCACCTATAGCATCTTTGGCAAGCTTGCCCTTCAGGCTCTCCACTTCGCTCTTCAATGCCTTATTCTCAGCCTGCAGATGACTGATCTTCTCTTCCATATTATCCGGAGTTGTCTTCAACATCTTCGCAGCTTCGTGAAGCTTCTGCTCCTGTTCCTCGTAATATTCCATCAGTCCTTTGGAAGTCAGTGCTTCAATACGGCGCACACCGGCTGCGACACCGGACTCGGAAAGGATCTTAAATGCCATGATATCACCGGTATTTGCCACATGTGTACCACCACAGAACTCAATAGAGAAATCTCCCATGCTGACAACACGTACAATATCTCCGTATTTTTCACCAAACAGAGCCGCTGCTCCTGTCTTTTTTGCTTCCTCGATCGGCATGTTGCGCACAACAACCGGAAGATGATTACGAATTTCTCTGTTGACGATTGCCTCTACTTCTTTGAGCTGTTCTTCTGTCATAGCAGAAAAATGCGTAAAGTCAAAACGAAGTCTGTTCGCATTGTTCAGAGATCCAGCCTGTTCTACATGTGTTCCAAGCACCATGCGGAGTGCTTTCTGTAACAGATGTGTTGCACTGTGGTTATTTGCAGCAAGTGCACGGTTTTCACGATCAACCTCCATTGTCACTTTATCACCGAATTTGATCATGCCTTTTGTCACATGACCGACATGTCCGAATTTGCCACCGAGAAGTTTTACAACATCTTCTACTACAAATTCACCGTCTGCACTGCGGATCACACCTTTATCAGCTTCCTGTCCACCGCTTGTTGCGTAGAACGGAGTCTTCGCTACAATGACCGTTCCCTTTTCTCCGTCAGAGAGTGCATCTACAATCTCTTCTTCATTTGTAAGTGCTGTAACTTCTGACTCTGCTTCCATATTGTCATATCCGACAAATTCTGTTGTCAGTTCCGGATCAAGCGCATCATAAACGCTTGCGTCTGTACCACTGTAACTGTGTGTTCCAAAAGTTCCTTCGGACTTCGCGCGCTGTTCTTTCTGTGCTTTTTCAAAGCCTTCTTTATCATATGTCAGTCCCTTTTCCTCCAGGATCTCACTTGTCAGATCCACCGGGAATCCATAAGTATCATAAAGCTTGAATGCATTCTCTCCGGAAAGTACGGTTGTACCTTCTGCTTTCATATCTGCTTCCATGTCAGCAAGAATAGACAGTCCCTGATCGATCGTCTTGTTAAACTGCGCTTCTTCTTTTGCAATGACATTGAAAATAAAGTCTTTTTTCTCTTCCAGTTCCGGATATCCATCCTTGGAACCATCGATAACAGTCTGTGCCAGTTCTACGAGGAATGCTCTCTCAATGCCAAGCAGTCGTCCATGACGGCAGGCACGACGCAACAGACGCCGCAGCACATAACCTCTTCCACTGTTGGACGGCATAATTCCGTCAGAGATCATAAACGTGACAGAACGGATATGATCCGTGATAACACGGAGAGAAACATCTGTCTCATCGCTTGTTCCATAAGATACACCTGTAATGCGGCATACATGGTCGCGCAGTGCTTTCATTGTATCGATATCAAACATAGAATCTACATTCTGCACAATACATGCAAGACGCTCCAGTCCCATACCGGTATCAATATTCTTCTGTTCAAGTTCTGTGTAGTTGTTGTGTCCGTCATTGTCAAACTGTGTAAATACGTTATTCCAGATTTCCATGTACCGATCACATTCACATCCTACTGTACAATCCGGACGTCCGCAACCATATTTCTCACCGCGGTCGTAATATACTTCTGAACATGGACCACAAGGACCTGAACCATGCTCCCAGAAGTTATCTTCCTTGCCAAACTTGAAGATTCTCTCCGGTGCAATCCCAATCTCTTCATTCCAGATCTTCCACGCTTCATCGTCCTCAAGATAAACAGATGGATACAGACGATCCGGATCAAGACCTACAACTTCTGTCAAAAACTCCCATGTCCAGTGAATTGCATCGTGTTTAAAATAATCTCCAAACGAAAAGTTACCAAGCATCTCGAAGAAAGTACCGTGTCTTGCAGTCTTTCCTACATTCTCGATATCTCCTGTACGGATACACTTCTGACAGGTTGTCACTCTCTTTCTTGGTGGAATCTCCTGTCCTGTAAAATATGGTTTTAACGGCGCCATACCGGAATTGATAAGCAACAGACTCTTGTCATTGTGCGGCACCAGTGAAAAGCTTTTCATAGCCAGATGTCCTTTACTTTCAAAAAATTCAAGGAACATTCTACGTAATTCATTTACTCCGTATTTTTGCATAATTTCCTCCTCCAAACTCACTATCTCCTAATTATAATAAGATACCCGCCGTTTGTCAACGACAGGCATCTTTGCACATTTCTTCTTTTTTACTTTAATTCAATCTCTGCCAATTCTTTTGGCGGAAGTTTTTTCGTGGATGCTTTTACAAATTCTTTGATATTCTTCTGCGCTTTCGGAACCGGAATATTTGTTCCTGCACCTGCCACGCATCCTCCTGGGCATCCCATTCCTTCGATCAGACATCCGTTCATGCGTCCTGCTTTTGCAAGAGCAAGCATCTTCTTACACTCAGCCAGTCCTTCCGCATGTTCGATATTTACTTCTACATCCGGATAATACTCATGGATACATTTCTCGATTGCCTCTGCAACGCCTCCTGCTACTGCATACCCTCTTCCTGCTCCGGTCGCATCATGGAAAGACGATTCTGCTTCATACTGTGTCAGGTCAATATTCTTAGCATCGAACATTGCCTGCAGTTCTTCAAATGTAATAACAAAATCCACATCACTTCGCACATCCCGGCGCATCGCTTCCAGCTTCTTTGCCGCACACGGTCCAATGAATACCACTTTGGCATTCGGATGCTTCTGCTTGATCGTACGTGCAGTCGCAACCATCGGCGTTAACTCCTGTGATACCTGATCAATGAGGTCCGGAAAATACTTCTTAGCAAGCATCGCCCATGACGGACAGCAAGATGTAAGAAGGAACGGCAGTTCTCCTGTCACAACTTTTTCCACATAATGATGCGCCTCCGCAACTGCACCAATATCTGCCCCAAGTGCAACTTCATAAAATTCCGAGAAACCAAGTTCCTTGAGTGCCGCTTTTAGATTTCTCGGCGTGATATTATCTCCAAACTGTCCTGCATATGCCGGAGCAATCTCGGCAACAATCTCTTCACCATCTTTCAGTGCATGCGCTAACTGGAAAATCTGCGATTTATCAGAAATCGCACCAAACGGACAGTTTACCATACACATTCCACAGGATACGCATTTATCATTGTTAATGTAAGCTCTTCCCATAGCATCTGACTCAATTGCTCCTACACCACATGCCATTTTGCAAGGTCTTGCCTTACAGGAGATTGCGTCATACGGACAGGCGGATTTGCATTTTCCACACTTGATGCATTTTTCCTGGTCAATGTGAGATTTACCATTTACCATGGAAATCGCACTCTTCGGACAGACTTCCATACACGGATGTGCCAGACAGCCCTTACACATATTGCTCACTTCATATCCACGTTCCTCACATGCTGCACACGCTGACGGTATGACCTGCATAAGCGGCGGCTCATAGTATTTATCCGAAATATTACTCGCCTCCACACCGGCAGTCAGATGAACCGGTTTGTTCTCCGGACGGAGTGACAATCCCATAGCAAGACGAAGACGCTCCCTGACAACTGCTCTGGCTCTGTAAATGCTGTCCCTGTAAACAGGGCTTTCTTCATTCACCATAGCATATGGAATTGCTTCCATGTCGTCACAAAGCGTCTCATCATTTGCCTCGAAGCCAAGTCTTGCAACTTCTTCGAATACTTTCCGTCTCAAACGTTTGACTGTCGTATCTAATCCTCTGATCATATTGACACATCCTCCTGATTCTCTTTCCTAATAGGATTTCTCATAAACTCCTTTAAGTATAAAAAATCGTTAATACAGTGTCAATATTCCCGCATGTACAGAATTAAATACAACTTACAGTAATACGATATTATGCTCTTTGCATGTCTTTTTCATTTCTTCCGGCCAGATACTTGCCTGAACCTCTCCGACATGGGCACGATCCAGAAGCAGCATACAAAGTCTTGACTGACCGATACCTCCACCGATCGTATACGGCAATTCTCCATTTAAAAGCATCTTATGATACGGCAGTTCTTTGCGTTCCTCGCATCCGGCTTTTTTTAGTTGTTCTGCAAGAGATTTCTCATCTACACGGATACCCATGCTGGAAATCTCCAGTGCACAGTTCAGATTTTCAAACCAAAATAGGATATCTCCATTTAACTGCCAGTCATCATAATCCGGTGCACGACCATCATGCGGCTCCCCGCTTGCCAGCTTGTCACCGATCTGCATAACAAATACACAACCGTATTCTTTCGTAATCAGATTTTCTCGTTCTTTTGGTGTCTTATCCGGATAACGATCTTCCAGCTCCTGAGAAGTGATAAACGTCACTCCGTCCGGCAGATGTTTCACTGCCTGTGGATACTTATACCATACTTCATGCTCCATATGTTTGATCACTTTGAAAATTGTACGCACGGTATCTTTTAATGTCTCAACTGTACGCTCTTCTTTTGTAATTACTTTCTCCCAGTCCCACTGGTCAACATAACAGGAATGAAGATTATCCAGTTCTTCATCGCGGCGGATTGCATTCATATTTGTATAAAGTCCTTCGCCTGGTTTGAAGCCATATTCATGAAGGGCCATACGTTTCCATTTTGCAAGAGACTGTACAACTTCTACTTCTTCTCCTTTAATCCCTGCAATATCAAACTGTACCGGACGCTCCACACCATTCAAATTGTCATTCAGTCCGCTCTTCTTCGTAACGAAAAGAGGCGCTGAAATTCTTTCCAGATTCATCTCTTTTCCAAATTCTTTCTGAAAGGTGTCGCGAATGTACTTGATTGCTTCCTGCGTCTCTCTTACCGAAAGATGAGGGTCATATTTTTCAGGTAATATTAATGCCATGTTTCTTCCTCCTAGTTGTGACTTGTTTTATGTTTGCTCTATTGTTATGAATCTTCTTATCTGTCTATTCCCGTCCGAATACTTTCTGTGCATAGTATACGGATTGCATTGCATCTTTTCCATAGAAATCTGCATGGATCTGGTCTGCATAATCCTGATTTAGGACTGCACCGCCTACCATAACTTTACAATCCGGCTTTTCTTTGTTGAGCTGTCTGATCGTTTCTTCCATGCTGACTACAGTTGTCGTCATAAGCGCACTTAATCCAACCAGTTTAATATCTTCTTTTACTGCTGTCTCAACAATCAATTCCGGCGGTACATCTTTTCCAAGATCCAGAACATCAAAGCTGTAATTTTCAAGAAGTACTTTCACGATATTCTTGCCTATATCGTGAATATCTCCTTTTACAGTTGCAAGAATGATCTTGTCTTTTTCCTCTTCTTCTGTGCCGCTCTTTGCCAGTTCATCCTTCAATACCGCAAATGCAATCTTAGCGGCATCTGCACTCATCAAAAGCTGCGGAAGGAATACCGTACCTTTTTCAAATCCTTTTCCAACTCCGTCTAAAGCCGGAATCATCTCCTCATTGATAATATCAAGCGGTGCCATCGTCTTTACAAGCTCATAGGCTGCATGATGCGCTTCTTCTTTTAAGCCTTTTTCAATTGCACTCTTGAGCGTAATCTGCGTATCTTTGGCAACAGGTTTGTCTGCCTTTACGCTTCCGTATTGTCTGATATATTCTTCACAGTTCTCATCATAATTCATCAATGCACAATAAGAATAGTATGAACGCATCATATCTTCTGACAGAGGATTGATAATTCCTGCACTCAGACCGTTCTGCATTGCCATTGTGTAGAAATTGGAATTGACTGCCGGGCGGTATGGAAGTCCGAATGAAATATTCGATACTCCAAGCACCGTACAGACTCCATATATCTCCCTGACTTTTCTCAGAGATTCC
The DNA here is from genome assembly GCF_003481355.1 of Dorea sp. OM07-5. NCBI lineage: Bacteria > Bacillati > Bacillota > Clostridia > Lachnospirales > Lachnospiraceae > Dorea > Dorea sp. OM07-5. Next base: position 64,428 of record NZ_QUKZ01000005.1, read on the forward strand.
AATGTGATCCGGGCGCCTTCCGGTTCTGAACTGATCGTCATTGTAAGAACATCGACAACAATATCTTTCTTCGGGATGCCATATTTTGCTGCTTCTGTAATGATCTTTCCGGCAATCTCCACACGTTTTTCAACTGTTTGTGGAATCCCGTCTTCATCGATTGTCAGCGCTACTACTGCTCCGCCATACTTTTTGATCAGCGGGAATACCTGATCCATGGACTCCTGCTTTCCATTCACGGAGTTTACCATCGGTTTTCCGTTATAGATACGCATAGCGGCTTCCATTGCCTGCTGGTCAACTGTATCGATTTGAAGTGGCAGGCTTGTAATACTCTGCAGGTTCATGACAACTTCACACATCATCTCTACTTCATCAATATCCGGAAGTCCGACATTGACATCCAGGATATGTGCTCCATGATCCTGCTGGGAAATCGCTTCACGCAGAATATAATCCATGTCGTGATCTTTGAGCGCCTGTTTAAACTTTTTCTTACCGGTTGGATTGATACGCTCTCCGATGATCAGCGGCTTCTCACCTAAAAATGCTGCTTTTCCGTAGGAAGATACGATCGTTCTCTCACAAACTTCCGGCAGTTTTCTTCTGCTCCATGCATCGGATGCTTTCACGCTTGCAATCATCTGACGGATATGCTCCGGTGTTGTACCGCAACAGCCTCCGATCACAGCAGCTCCTTTCTCAACAATCTTTATCATATATTCGGAAAATTCTTCCGGATCTACATCATAATAAACTTCTCCGTCCTTCTGTTTCGGAAGTCCGGCGTTAGGCTTGACAATGACCGGAACGGAAGTATATTTTAAAATCTCATCAAGGATCGGCATCATCTGTTCCGGTCCCATACCACAGTTAATACCGAGTGCATCTACGCGGAGCCCTTCCAGCATCGCAACTACAGACGGAACATCTCCACCTGTGAGAAGTTTTCCTTTTTCATCAAAGATCATCGTTGCAAATACAGGTAGTGATGTATTCTCTTTTGCAGCCAGTATTGCCGCTTTCACCTCATAAGTATCGCTCATTGTCTCAATGTGGATCAGGTCTGCACCGGCTTTTTCTCCATAAATGGCAACTTCTTTAAATGCATTATAGGCATCCTCAAAGTCCAGATCTCCCATTGGTTTTAATAATTTACCGGTCGGTCCGATATCAAGTGCTGCATACACTTCTCTTCCATCCGTAACACCTTCTTCTGCCGCTTTCTTTAAATTTGCAACAGAAGCATTCACAATCGCTTCCAGTGAATACTGCGAATCGTGAAACTTCAATGCATTTGCGCCAAATGTATTACTCAGTACAATATCGCTTCCAGATTCATAATATTTTTTATGAATCTGAACCATTGTATCTGGATGCTCAATGCTCCATGTTTCCGGAAGTTCTCCCGGTTTTAATCCATTTTCCTGCAAAAGAGTTCCTGTTCCTCCATCAAAAAACAAAAGCTCTTTCCCCAGCCTGTCTAATAGCATATTCTTGCTCCTTTATCTTTGATTTTCTATGATTCTCTGCGATAAATGCAGTCCTTCTTTCCACAGACCTCGCAACCCTTCTGATGACAGTTCTCCTGCGTCGTACTAAGACCGATCAAAGCGGTTACTGATTTTGTCGGTGTGAGCATACTACTTTCTGTCATCGTCAGACCAATCTTCTTCGATGCCTCCATCAATGTTAAAATCTCTCTCTGGTGAAGAATGGAAAAATCACCGTATCCCGGGCTGAATCGCGGGCGCAGATACAAGTCCTGTTTTTCCATCTCTGTGCGTATCTCTTCCTGCCTCTCATCCAAATACTCTTCTAACAGTGCTGCTGCACACGCCTGCATTACAACAGCTTTTGCCATTTCCGTATAAGAATATCTCTTAATGAGATAGTCCACTTCAATCCCTAGTGTCCCGCACAGCAGAACGACCTGACGGCAGCCTTTCAGATTCTTTGAAAGATTCCTGCTATGTATTTCCATCATCTCTATCCGGATCGTATCTGTCTGCTTCCACTGAAGTTCAAATGTACGATATATGCTTCTCGGTTTCGCAGTTTCATCCAGTTCTCTAAACGCATCTGCCACCAATCCAAGCGTCTGTTCATCCGCTTCCTGTCTTCCATATCCAAGATAGCGGATTGCTTCTTTGGTTCTGTTATCCATTCACTATCACACCTATCCGTTTTTTACGATATCAGATAAATTGTGCATAATTGCTGTTGCTACTGCCGGATTATTCATAGAATATACATGCACATGATTGATTCCATTTGCAAACAGATCAATAATCTGATCGGTTGCATATGCAATACCGGCCTGCTGCATTGCTTTCGGATCTTCGCCGAAGCGATCCAGTACATCACGGAATCTCTGTGGCAGCACTGTTCCGGACATCTCACTGATTCTCTTCATCTGGTTGCCTTTTGTTACCGGCATAATTCCCGGCACAACCGGAACCGCAATTCCGATTTCACGGATTCTATATAAGAAATTATAGAAAATTGTATTATCAAAAAACATCTGTGTTGTAAGGAAATCCACACCGCAGTCTACTTTTTTCTTCAGATTATAAATGTCATCTTTCTTATGTTCTGCTTCCACATGACCTTCCGGATAGCATGCAGCTCCGATGCAGAAATCACCCTTGCTTTTGATCTCTTCAACCAGCTCATATGCATATCTGTAATGATTCGGAAGTGGAAATTCAGATTCCTTCGGAATATCCCCACGGAGTGCCAGAACATTTTCAATATTATTCTTCTTCAACTCGTCAATTACGCGTGCTACATGTTCTTTTGTAGAAGAAACGCATGTCAGATGCGCCAGACTGGTAAGTCCCAAGTCGTCCTTGATATGTGATGCAATATTTACCGTATTCTTGCTAGTTCCTCCACCTGCTCCATAAGTTACACTCATGTAAGATGGTTTTAATGCACCAATCTGATCCGTAGCAGATAATACACTTGCAAATCCGGCATCTGTCTTCGGTGGAAATACTTCAAAAGATATGTGTGGTGTCTTTTCTTTTAAAATGTCTTTAATCTTCATATAATCTCCTTTTCTTTCTATGTAAATATATAATTATTCCTATAAAAGCTTTATTATATACGATAAAACAAATTTGCATAAAATGCAAGAAAAACATCCTTCTCATTCATATTCATTCATATGAACAGAAAGGATGTTTTCTCTTTTTAATACATTATTATATAATATTGTGGTTAAAACTCATTCACTATGATACCTGTGAATGTTTCATGATCTATGCTCCTGCAAACTTCTACATGCTTTCATATAAGTCTTCATACTGTTTTGCAGAATTCTTCCATGAAAAGTCCCGTTTCATGCCACGTTCTACAATCTTATTCCAGTCTCTCTTCTTATCATAATAGATACGCTCTGCATAGCGGATTGTTCCAAGCATCTCATGTGCATTATAATTCATAAAGCTGAATCCAGTTCCTGTCTTTTCATATTCATTATATGCTTCTACAGTATCTTTCAGTCCTCCGGTCTCTCTTACGATCGGAACTGTTCCGTATCTTAAGCTCATAAGCTGACTCAGTCCGCATGGTTCAAAGAGTGACGGCATCAAGAATGCATCACAGGATGCATATACTTTATGCGACATCTCTTCGGAATAATAAATATTCGCAGATACTTTATCCGGATACTTCCATGCAAAATGACGGAACATATTCTCATACTGTTCTTCGCCAGTACCGAGTGCCACGATCTGCACAGCATCCTGACAGAGCTCGTCCATCACATATGCTACCAGGTCAAAGCCTTTCTGGTCAGTCAGTCTGGAAACAATACCGATCATCATCGTCTTATGGTTCTTCTCCAGATTCAGTTCTTCCTGAAGCGCTGTCTTGTTCTTGATTTTCTCTCTCCGGAAATTCGATACATCATAGTTCTTCACAATGCTTGGATCTGTCTTCGGATTATAATCCTCATAATCGATTCCGTTCACAATACCGGACAGACAGTTCGTTCTTGCATTCATCAGACCGTCCAGGCGTTCTCCATAGAATGGCATCTTAATCTCTTCTGCATAAGTATTGCTTACGGTTGTGATCCGATCTGCATAGACAATTCCACCTTTCAGATAATTGGCATCCTCATATGCTTCCAGCTTATCCGGTGCGAAATAATACTGCGGCAGTCCCGTGATGTCACGAATCCGCTTCGTATCCCATGTGCCCTGAAACTTCAGATTGTGAATGGTCATGATCGTCTTGATTCCTCTATACCACTCATTACCATAGCGGAAATTATCAAGGTATACCGGAACGAGTCCTGTCTGCCAGTCATGACAGTGAATGATATCCGGTCTGAAATCAATAAGCGGCAGTGCACTTAAAACTGCTTTTGAGAAGAATGCGAACTTCTCAACATCTGTATAGGTATCTCCATATGGTGCGAAACCATTAAAGTAATATTCGTTATCTATGAAATAAAAAAGGATTCCCTCATATTTCATCTGAAGAATTCCTACATATTGTTTTCTCCAGTTCAGATCCATATAAAAATGTGTGACGTATTCCATCTTCTCTTTCCATGTCTCTTTCATACACATGTACTTCGGTAACATAACACGTACATCATATTTATCTTTATCAAAATACTTTGGCAGTGATCCAACTACATCGGCTAATCCACCTGTCTTGATAAATGGTACTGACTCTGAAGCTACAAATAGTATTTTTTTCATATTGCTTCCCTTCCTCTCGATCCACGATATACAATCATTATATCGTATTTTTGTCAAGAAGAAAAGTGTTATCTGTTCTTATATTCCAATCGAATCGTATCTGCGATCAGTGCTATGAACTCTGAATTTGTCGGTTTCCCCTTTCCAGTGCTCACCGTATATCCAAACAAATGATCCAGTGTATCCAGTTTTCCTCTGCTCCATGCGACCTCGATCGCATGTCTGATTGCACGCTCTACGCGGCTTGCTGTTGTCTGATGCATCTTGGCAACTGTCGGATACAGCACTTTTGTGATTGCATTTAGCACATCCATATCTTCCACTGCCATGATGATCGCATCTCTAAGGTAATGATACCCTTTGATATGCGCCGGGATTCCGATTTCATGGATCATATCTGTTACCCGGTTTTCAAGCTGCATCTGTGGCTGTGCCGGAAGCACACCACCTTCTTTCGCAACCGGCTTTATATTTTTTGTCATATTCTCTCCGGCATTTTTTATCCTTTTTATCACCGTATCGTTGTGGAACGGTTTCAGAATATAATAACTTGCCCCTTTCTTGAAAGCATCTTCCGTGATCCGTTCCTGTCCGATTGCCGTGATCACAATAAAATCCGGATGCTTTCTTAATTCCTGATCATTGTTTACCTGATCCATAACACTTAGTCCATCCATCTTCGGAAGGATCAGATCCAGTAATACTACATCCGGCTGTTTCTGCCTGATCATTTCATAGGCATCTTCTCCATTGTTGGCTTTTCCGACCAGCTTCAATTCCTTATCCGCATCAATCATATCGCCAAGTAAATCCAAAATTCTCTCATTATCATCAGCAATTGCTACGTTTATCTCATTCATTGCTCGAAATGCCCCCTTTCCGTTTGTCACAGGTTCTTTCTTTTTGTTAATTGTCATTATAAAGAGTGCCAAAATGTAAATCAAGAATTTAATGTCGTAAAAATCTGACGGTTTACGACTGCATTTTCCATTCATTTCCCATGTTCTACCGGGAGAGCATATTTTCTATGAAAATTGCGTAACCTTTTGTCGGATTATTAACCAGTACATGTGTCACCGCACCCACAATTTTTCCATCCTGCAGTAATGGGCTTCCACTCATTCCCTGGACAATGCCACCTGTCACTTTCAGAAGTTCCGGATCTGTCACTTCCAGAAGTATTCCTTTATTTGCTTCTTTCGCTTTTGTATTGATCTCCAGAATACGCACCTCATACTCTTTGACTTTTCCTTCTACAGCACAGCGGATCTTTGCTTTTCCTTTTCGAATCTCTTCTTTTTTTGCCGTTTCTACCGGCTTCTGTTCCGTAAAAAGCGTATCAATCCGTTCGACTTTTCCAAAAATTCCATTTTCCGTATTCTCACTGATTTTTCCAAGGATATTGTAGTTATTGTAAACAATGATTCCTTCCATGCCGCCGGGTGTTCCGTATTTTCCTTTCTGGATATCGCGAATACTCGTCGCATACACCCTGCCTTCTGAAATACTTAAAAGCTTATTCGTATCTACATCATGAATACCATGACCGAGCGCTCCGAAATGGCTGTCCGCATCCAGATACGTGATTGTCCCAAGTCCCTGTGCATTATCTCTCACCCAGATTCCGAGCTTGTATTCTTTTTTTACATCCCTGACTGCTTTTGTTTTAATCCGGATATTTTCACGGTTCCGCCGGATTGTAAGGACAACTTCCTCTTCTTTCAGTTTTTTCATCTCTTCGATCAGTTCATTTTTAGTCTTTACTGTTGCATTATTGACTTTCTGGATATAATCTCCTGCCTTTACAAGATGACCGGAGGGATTCTCTTTCACGCCGTCCTCACGCTCAATTGCATCTGTTCCAAGCACCATAACACCTTTTGTCTCCAGATAAATACCGATTGGCATCCCGCCAGGTATCACCAGCTTCTTGTCCATCGGACTGGCATTTACCTCCCTTTCAAAATCTTTCTGTCTTAATCGGATATAAGAATAGCTGCCACCTACTGACAATACAAAAACAAGTATTATGATCCACATTTTACGCCACCAGTATTTCCGCATAGTTTTCGCCCTCTCCCATTTATAATAAATCGAGCAGGCTGACTCCTGTCCGATTCGTATATCAGCACTTATCGCTATAATTCATAACATAAATAAAGATGGATATCACAAATGTAATATCCATCTTAGTATATGTTTCTTTTTCAATTCTATGCTTTCATCTGTCTTGCAAGTGTCTTCATTTCTTTCGCATTTTCTCTGACTGCATCTGTAATTTTTGCTCCACCTAAGATTCTTGCCAGTTCTTCTACCGACTCTTCTTCCGTAAGCTCGTGGATCCCGGTTGTCGTATCCAGATTGCCGACTGTCTTCTCAATCATGAAATGGTGATCTGCCATCGCTGCGATCTGCGCAAGATGTGTAATACAAATGACCTGATGATTCCTTCCGATCAGTGCCATTTTCTCAGAAACTTTCTGTGCAGTGCGCCCGCTGATTCCCACATCAATCTCATCAAAGATCAATGTCTCTGTGTCATCTTTGTCCGCCAACACGGTTTTGATCGCCAGCATAATGCGCGACAATTCGCCACCAGATGCAACATTCGTAAGTGGTCTTACCGGCTGTCCCGGATTCATTGAAATCATGAATTCCACTTCATCCATTCCTGCCGGAGTACATGCATCAAGAGTGCGAAACTGAATCTCAAATTTTACATCTGCGAAGTTCAGCTCTTTTAAGCTCTCCCTAATAGATTTCTCCAGCGTTTTTGCCTGTTTTCTGCGGATTTCAGACAATTTTCCAGCTGTCTTTTCCATCTTTTCTTTTGCTTTCTGACAGTTTTCATTCAAACTGCGAATGTAATTTTCATAGTCTTCCAACTTCTTTATTTTCTCCTGCTGCTCATCATAATATGACAGAATATCCGAAATCTGACTGCCATATTTTAATTTGAGATGATTGATCTCGTTGAGTCTCTGTTCCGTCTCATAAAGTTCCTCTTCAGAACATTCACAGGAATCCCTGTATTCAGACAAATCTCTGTTGAAATCATTTAACAGACTGTCAATCTCCGACAACTGGTCAAAAAGTCCCTGCACGGTATCATCGTAATCGCGGATTTCTCCAAGTGCACGGATTGCCCGACTTAAGCTTTCGCTTGCATTTCCTTCTTCCTGGCTGGTAAATGCATAGGCCTCTGCCGCCCCGTCTGCGAGCTTCTTACTGTTGACTATAAAACGATAAGCCGTCTCCAGCTCTACATCTTCCCCTTCACGAAGCTCTGCCTTTTCGATCTCTTCCGTTTCAAACTGCAGAAAAGAAAGCTCTTTGGCTCTGGACGCCTCATCCTGATCTGCCTCTTCCAGTTCTTTCATCCAGCTCCGGTACTCCCGGTAGTTTTCAGTTATCTTTTTTTTCAGTTCACTGATTTCATCCTTGGCAAATGCATCCACAATTGCCAGATGATTCTTCTTGTAGAGAAGTGACTGATGCTCGTGCTGTCCGTGAATGTCTATCAGCACCGATGCCACTTCTTTTAAAAGTGTCATCGTCACAGTCTCTCCATTGATCCGGCTTACACTTCTGCCTTCCATCAGACGTCTGGAGAGAACTACCATTCCATCTTCCGGGTAGACATCCAGTTCTTTCAGCCTGTGCAGTTGCTTTGCATTTTCAATCTGAAAGTTCAATTCAACAAATCCATATTCTGCTCCTTTGCGGAGCATATCTTTGCTGTATCTGGCTCCAAGCGCCAGATTGACAGATCCTAAAATAATAGATTTACCTGCTCCTGTCTCACCGGTCAGAATATTCAGTCCGTCTTTTAACTCTACTTCGATCTCATCGATCAATGCAAGATTTTTCACATATAAACGTTGTAACATGCAGCCTCCTACAAGACAATTTTTCGAATCTTATCCATCACTTTCACAGTATCTTCCACACTTCTGACTGCACACATGATCGTATCATCCCCCGCAATACTTCCGACAATCTCTGTCCATTTCATTGCATCCAGCGCAGCACATACTGCCATTGCCATTCCTGCAACTGTTTTGATCACAAGAATATTCTGTGCCATGTCCATAGATACATATCCGTCTCTTAAAATACGGATATATTTTTCACTCATGCCATTTTCCGTCCCCTGATGGATTGCATAACACTGCTTTCCATTTTCAGACGGAACTTTTGTCAACTTCAGATCACGGATATCCCGTGATACCGTTGCCTGCGTAACTTTGAATCCTTCCTTATTCAGATGATCTGCAAGTTCTTCCTGCGTCTCGATCTGAAATTTACTAATCAGTTCAATAATTTTCGCATGTCTGTTTACTTTCATGACCATTAATTTCCTTTCATTTTTCTACGCAATGTTTCCAGAAAACTGACTTTATTCAGTCTTAAGATCTCTGTTCTGGTAGCGGATCTGCGGATGGTAATCCGCTCTCCTGTATGCATCATAAGCATCTGGGCTCCGTCAAAAGATACCAGCACTTCCTCTTCTGTACCGTTTCTGCCTTCTCCGATCTCAATCTCAATCTCATCTTCACCGGATAAAATCACACTGCTCGTATTCAGTGCATGCGAACAGATCGGTGTGACTACAAGCAGCGATGCTGTCGGTTCTACGATCGGTCCGCCCGCAGAGAGATTGTATGCGGTAGAGCCGGTCGGTGTCGAGATAATGATTCCGTCCGCTTCATAGCAGTTCAGCAATTCTCCATTTACCCATATACGGAAATGAATGATGCGAATTCCACCGTTTCTTGATACAACAATATCATTCAGTGCAACGTCCTTCACAGACGCTCCGTATACTGCTTCCAGCATCATTCTGGATTCCAGCGTATATTCTCCTCTCAATAGCTTCTCAATGGATTCGTCCAGATCTGTAAGCTCTACTTCTGTCAGATAACCGAGTGTTCCCATATTTACCCCAAGCATCGGAACATCCCTGTCATGCAGAATCCTTGCAGCTTCGATAAAACTGCCATCGCCTCCAATTACGATCACACAGTCAATGCCATCCGGAATACTCTCTTCAATTATTTTCTTTTCTTCATCTTTACGACAAACCGAACAGATTTTGCCGTAATCCTCGATTATTTTTTTTATGTGTCTTGTCACAGAATGATCTTTGTCTTTTCCATCATTCGTGACAATGAATATATGCTCCATATCTGTTACCTGTATTATTTGGTCAGGGATTCAAATGCACGCTTTGTTATTGCTTCTATATCGAAATTTTCTGAAATCTCTGCCTGTCCTTTACTTTTTTTCAAGTGTACAAGGTACTCAATATTTCCCTCCGGTCCGCGGATCGGTGAAAATTCCAGTTCCAGTACATCAAAACCGATGGAAACTGCATATGCCGTAACCATCTCAATGACTTCTACATGGGTACTTCGTTCTCTTACGACACCTTTTTTTCCGACTTTCTCTCTTCCTGCCTCGAACTGTGGTTTGATAAGCGCAACAATCTCCCCGTCTTCTGTCAGGTAATTGTAGATCGGAAGAAGCACTTTCGTAAGCGAAATAAATGACACATCAATGGACGAAAACTGTACCGGTTCCCCAATATCTTCCGGTGTCACGTAACGGATATTTGTCTTTTCCATGCAGACAACACGGTCATCCTGTCTTAATTTCCAGTCAAGCTGACCACGTCCGACATCAATCGCAAATACTTTGACTGCACCATTCTGTAGCATACAGTCTGTAAATCCACCTGTTGAAGATCCGACATCCGTGCATGTCTTTCCTTTTACACTAACGTCAAAATTCTTCAGTGCTTTTTCGAGTTTCAATCCGCCGCGGCTGACGTATGGCAGTGTATGTCCGCGCACTTCAATCTTGCTTTCCTCTTTAAATAATGTTCCCGGTTTGTCTTCTTTCTGGTCATCCACATAGACATTACCGGACATGATGATCGCCTTGGCTTTTTCTCTGGACGCCGCCAGATTACGCTTTACAAGCAAGACATCCAAACGTTCTTTCATATCTGTAACTCCTTATATGTTTCCATGATTTTCTCTGTCACTGACTGTGCATCAATACCAGTCTCTTTGCGAAGCACTTCCACACTTCCGTGTTCTACATAATTATCCGGAAGTGCAATCGGCAGAACGTGGCAGGAAAGCTGTTTTCTCGCTGCACATTCCAGCACCTGCATTCCATAGCCGCCAGTTATAACATTTTCTTCCAGTACAGCGATCAGTTTGTGATTTTTTGCAAGCCTTGCAATACATTCTTCATCTATCGGCTTTACAAAACGTCCGTTTACGAGCGTGCAGGAATACCCTGCATCTTTGAGATTCTTTCGTACTTTTACCGCTTCTTCAAACATATGTCCCATACTGATGAGTGCGATCCCACTCTCCTCGCAGATCATCTCGCTTTTGCCATATTCGATCGGTGCACGATATTCAACATACTGATCGTACGCTGCACCTCTTGGATACCGGATTGCAACTGGGCCGTCAGATTTCAGTGCAAAGCGAAGCATGTCTGCCAGTTCCCATTTATGTTTAGGTGACATCACTGTCATATTCGGAATACTGCTTAAAAATGACAGGTCAAAAATTCCCTGATGTGTCTCTCCGTCACTTCCGACCAGTCCTGCTCGGTCAACGGCAAATACAACAGGGAGCTTCTGAAGTCCCACGTCATGGATGATCTGGTCATATGCTCTCTGCAGAAAAGAAGAATAAACCGCCACAACCGGACGCATGCCTCCCGCTGCAAGTCCTGCCGCAAATGTCACAGCATGCTCTTCTGCAATTCCTACATCAAAAAAACGATCAGGGAACATACTGTGGAAACGGGACAACCCGGTTCCATCTTCCATTGCAGCTGTAATTGCTGTAATGTCCGGATTCTCTTTTGCTTCTGCACACATAACTTTTCCAAACACATCGGTATAGGTATCCTTTTTCTTCTTCTCTGATACCTCACCTGTCGCAATGTCAAACGGGCTAATGCCATGGAATTTGCCTGGATGTTCTTCTGCCGGCGTATAACCTTTGCCTTTCTTCGTCAGAACATGGACAAGAACCGGTCCCTCTATTCTCCGTGCTTCGGAAAATACACGGCAAAGCGTAGGAAGATCATGTCCTTTTACCGGTCCGAGATATGTAATTCCCATATCTTCAAAAAACATACCCGGAACAATCAGCTGTTTGATACTGCTCTTCGTCCGGCGGATCTGTTCGATCAGAGAATCCCCGACCTTCGGGATCTTCTCAAGCGTCGTTGTCACGCCTTTCTTCAACCCGGTATAAAAATCTGCTGTCCGGATCTTTGCCAGATATCTGGACATTCCTCCGACATTTTCAGAGATCGACATATGATTGTCATTCAGCACAATAATAAAATTACTGTTCAACTGGGACGCATTATTAAGCGCCTCAAACGCCATTCCACCCGTCATCGAACCATCACCGATCACGGAAATCACACTATAGTCTTCTCCTTTCAGGTCTCTCGCTCTTACATAGCCAAGACCTGCTGATATGGACGTAGAGCTGTGTCCGGTATCAAATGCATCACAATCGCTCTCCTTACGCTTCGGGAACCCACTCATGCCGCCGTATTTACGCAGGTTTTCGAAACCATCTTTTCTTCCGGTCAGAATCTTATGGGTATAAGACTGGTGTCCGACATCCCAGATAATCTTATCTTCCGGCATTTGGAATACAAGGTGCATTGCCATTGTAAGCTCTATAACGCCAAGATTCGATGCGAGATGTCCACCTGTCTTGCTGACCGTCTCTACAAGAAATTCACGAATCTCCTCTGCCAGTACCGGGAGTTCCTCTTTTTTTAAATTCTTTATATCATTTGCTTTCTGAATTCGTTCCAACATCACGAACGTCCTCTCTTATTTCACTCTATGGATCAGTTTGATGATCAACTCTTCCAGATAATCATTCTCTCCCGGAAGTTCATGTAAAAGAGCAATTGCTTCTTTTGATCTTTCTTCTACAACTGCTGATGCTTTCTCTATACCATACAGAGTTACATATGTAGTCTTCTCATTCTTCTCATCACTGTGGATTGGCTTTCCAAGCACTTCTTCCGTACTTGTCACATCCAAAATGTCATCCTGTACCTGGAATGCGATACCGATATTCGATGCCATCTGCTCAACTTTTTCAAGCTCCTCATCTGTAGCACCTGCAAGGATCGCTCCAACCATCATAGATGCTTCGATCAGCGCAGATGTCTTCAGTTCATAGATCGTATCCAATACTTCCCTGTCGATCTGTTTTCCGGTCTCTTTTACATCAATGACCTGTCCTCCGATCATTCCATGAATGCCGGCTTTTTCCCCCAACACCTGAAGTGCTTTTCCAATCTTAAGGCTGTCCTGAGGACAAAGCTCAAATGCGTGAAACGCAGTCTCAAATGCATAATTTAAAAGTGCATCTCCCGCAAGGATTCCCATATCTTCGCCATACACAACATGGGTAGTCTTTCTACCTCTTCTGTAATCGTCATTATCCATCGCCGGCAGATCGTCATGCACAAGGGAATACGTGTGAATCATCTCAATTGCTGCCATAAACGGTTCGATCGCTTTCATTGTTCCTCCAAAAAGCCGGAATACTTCCTGCATCATCATCGGACGAAGCCTCTTGCCACCTGCCATCAGACTATATTCCATAGCCTCCGTGATAATCTTCTGATAACCACTCTGCACCGGCAGATATTCCCGCAGTAATTGTTCTATCTCTATTACCTTTTCCTGTTGTAACTGTGCAAAATTATTGTTCAAACTCATGCGTTTCTCCTTCATTATCCAGCACCAGTATCTTTTTCTCTACTTTATCTATCTTTTCATTACACATCTTAAGTGTATCCACGCCTTTATGATACAGTGCAAAAGCTTCTTCCAAAGAGACCTCACCCTGCTCCATCTCCCGGATCACATCTTCCAGTTGTGTAAATAACTTTTCCAGAGTCTGTTCTTTCTCAGCCATGTCTCTCCTCCTTCGTCTCTTCTGCACATACTTTGATCGTACCATCCGTGACATAGATTGTAAGCTTATCTCCCACGTCTACCTGTCCGATTCTTTTCACTGCTTTTCTGTCTGCTGTTTCTACGTAAGAAAATCCTTGATTCAGCTTTTCAAGCGGAGACAGCTTCTTCATTTTCTCCAGATCAACCGTAAAGCGCATCTTATTCTTCTGCAGACTGTTCTCCATAAGAAGACGCAGTTTCTCTTCGTAATCTACTATGCGTTGTCTGTAATCACGCACCTGATTTTCCGGATGGAGATACATAAGCTTCGTCTGATATTCCCGCAGACGCAGACGCTGCATACGAATCTGCTGTTCCAGAAGTCTTGTAGCTTTCTCACGATATTCAATCATCGTCCGTTCTGTCAAGCGATAGTCATAAACTGCAAGTTCTGCAGCCGCAGACGGTGTCGGTGCCCGAAGATCCGCCACATAATCAGCGATTGTCGTGTCTGTCTCATGTCCGACTGCGGAAATCACAGGTGTCTCACATTCAAAAATCGCTCTTGCAACTGCTTCTTCGTTAAACGCCCACAGATCTTCGATCGATCCGCCTCCACGTCCAACAATCATTACATCTACGCCATATGCATCCAGTGTCTGTATTCCTGTAACAATACTCTGCACTGCACCTTCGCCCTGCACAAGCGCCGGATACAGGATCAGCTGTACAAATGGATTCCGCCGCGAAGAAATATTCATAATATCCCGGATCGCAGCGCCGGTCGGTGCTGTCACAATTCCAACAGTTTTCACAAAAGACGGAATCGTTTTCTTATATTCAGGGGCGAACATCCCCATCTCACCAAGCTCCTGTTTCAGTGCCTGAAAACGTTCATAGAGTACTCCTTCGCCATCCAGACGAATCTCTCTTGCATAAAGCTGGTAAGAACCACTTCTTTCATAAACACTGATTCCGCCAAATACAACAATCTGCTGCCCTTCTCTCATATGAAAAGCGAGCCCGCCTCGCTGCCCGGCAAACATAACGCAGGCAATCGTTCCGGACTCGTCCTTTAACGAAAAATATATATGTCCCGATGTGTGGTATTTACAGTTGGATACTTCGCCTTTTACATAGATACGGTTCAGCATATAATCCTGCGTAAACATATTCTTAATATATGCATTTACCTGTCTGACCGTATATACGTTCTGTGTCATGCTACACCTCTTCTACGCCTTTGCCAGTTTTGCAAGCACGCCATTTACGAAAGACGGACCTTCGTCACTGCTGTATTTTTTAGCAAGTTCTACTGCCTGATCGATCGCAACACCAACCGGAACCTCATCGTCCCATTTCATCTCATAGACTGCGACACGCAGGATGCTTAAGTCTACTTTGTTCATACGACTTGTCTTCCAGCCTTTCGTATGTGTATTGAGCAGCGCATCAATCTCTTCTCTCTTCTCGGCAATATGTTCTGCTTTCTCACGGATGTACTCCATGTCTCTTTCTTTTACATCATCCAGCTGTTCAAAATAAAGCTGGATCTGCTCCGGAATCTCTTCGCCTTCATTAAAATCCAATCCGAAAACCATCCGGAAAATGTGTTCTCTTAATTCTGATCTTCTCACTTAGTCTTCCTCCGGTACTTTCACGCCTGCAACGCGAATATTCACATCTGCAACTTCCAGTCCTGTCATGTTCTCGATGGAAGATTTGACCTTCTCCTGTACTTTTACAGAAATGTCTTTGACTCCATATCCGTATAATAAATTGAGTGTCAGGGATACTGTAACAATACCGTCCAGAACATCTACTTTCACGCCTTTGGAAAGAGACTTCATTCCAAGCTTACTGATCAGTTCTCTTGTTGCATTGCCTGCCATAGAAGCAACACCCTCTACTTCCATCGCAGCCAGTCCTGCGATGATTGCAACAACTTCATCTGCAATCTTCACTTCTCCGATGTTGGCGTCATTTTTTATTGTATAAGCATTTCTTTCTTCTTTTCCCATTTCAGAAACCTCCTGTCTGGTTTATTCGTTCTTATCATTATAACAAATTTCTATTCTTTTGCAAATAGCCAGCACAAAAAACTTCCATCTGCCGACTTCCTTTTCTCGCAATCTCCCGGATTAAGATCTTCCAAACTCCTCCAGTATCAGTCCGTCGTTTCTTTCCTGTGTCATACGGATGCTCCACTCATTTACAAACAGAAGCAGCGGTCTTCCTTTGAGATCCTTGATCTTCTTCATATCCGATGTTCCGGAAAGTTTGTCCATATCCACTTCCTCATTGCCGATCCAGCGGATGTATTCATATGGAAGACTGTCCATACGGATCTCTACGTTATACTCATTCTCCAGACGATATTTTAATACGTCAAACTGCAGAACACCGACAACGCCGACGATAATCTCTTCCATGCCTGTATTGTATTCCTGGAAGATCTGAATCGCACCTTCCTGCGCAATCTGGTTGACCCCCTTGATAAACTGTTTTCTCTTCATCGTATCTACCTGACGGACTCTTGCAAAATGCTCCGGTGCAAATGTCGGGATACCTTCATATGCATACCTCTTTGCTGAAGTCGTCAGTGTATCACCGATTGAGAAAATGCCCGGATCAAACACACCGATAATGTCTCCGCCATAAGCTTCCTGCACCAGATGTCTCTCGCTAGCCATCATCTGCTGTGGCTGCGACAGACGTACCTTCTTGCCGCCCTGAATATGGAACACATCCATTCCTGCCTCGAATTTACCGGAACAGATACGCATAAATGCGATACGGTCTCGGTGCGCCTTGTTCATATTTGCCTGAATTTTAAATACAAATGCTGAGAAATCTTCTTCCTCCATCGGATCAATGAGACCTGCATCTGATTTTCTCGGAAGCGGTGAAGTTGTCATTGCAAGGAAATGCTGAAGGAATGTCTCTACACCGAAGTTCGTAAGTGCAGATCCGAAAAATACCGGTGAAAGTTCTCCCTTGCTGACCAGCTCCTGATCGAACTCGGCTCCTGCACCGTCCTGCAGTTCAATCTCTTCTTCTAACTGGCTCTTCTGATCCGCTGTAATAAGATCTGCAATCTCCGGATCGTCAATATCGATCTTGCGCACCTCACCTTGTGTTGTTCCTTTTCTTGTATCTGAGAACAGCTCGACTTTCTTTGTATTTCTGTCATAGACACCGCGGAACTCCTTACCGGAACCGATTGGCCAGTTTACCGGACAGGTTGCGATTCCCAGCTCGTTCTCGATATCATCTAATAATTCAAATGTATCCATCGCTTCGCGGTCCATCTTATTGATAAAAGTAAAAATCGGGATATGACGCATCGTACATACTTTGAACAGTTTTCTTGTCTGCGCCTCTACACCTTTGGATGCATCAATGACCATTACAGCTGAGTCTGCCGCCATCAGAGTACGGTAGGTATCCTCCGAGAAATCCTGATGTCCCGGTGTATCCAGGATGTTGATACAGAATCCATCATAATTAAACTGTAATACCGATGAAGTTACAGAAATACCTCTTTCCTTCTCAATCTCCATCCAGTCTGATACTGCATGCTTTGCTGTTGCCTTTCCCTTGACACTTCCTGCCTGGTTAATGGCTCCTCCGTAAAGCAGGAACTTCTCTGTTAAAGTTGTCTTACCTGCATCGGGATGGGAAATAATTGCAAACGTTCTTCGTTTTTTAATCTCATTT
This sequence comes from Dorea sp. OM07-5, assembly GCF_003481355.1. Taxonomy (NCBI): domain Bacteria; kingdom Bacillati; phylum Bacillota; class Clostridia; order Lachnospirales; family Lachnospiraceae; genus Dorea; species Dorea sp. OM07-5. Next base: position 81,840 of record NZ_QUKZ01000005.1, read on the forward strand.
GTTATTTCATTTGTTATCTCTGACATATATTCCAACACTCCTACATTAGTATATCCGTTTATAGACACTGTTAATCAGTATAACATATCCTCTGTAAATGCTCAAACAAAAATCCCGCTGCTGCGGGATTTTCCATATATTTTATTCTATTTTTTACTGCCTGCCGGTGTGATCACAATATTTTCAGCTGCCATTCCGGTCTTCCTTATAACAATGTCTTCAATTTGTGCCCGGTTTGCTTCACTTAATTCTTTGGCATTTACCACAACATCTGCGGATTCTTCGGAAAGACTGACTACACTGTCTGTAAATCCTTTGGCAGAAAGCATCGTCTCCGCAGCTGCCTCTTTTTCTGCAATTTTTGTAAGCTCAACCATTTCATTTACCGCTTTTTTCTTCTGCTCTCCTGTCAGTTGTTTATTGTCTATGATCTCCTGCAGGGACTCTTTATTTTTAGCCCGCACCTGTTCTCTTGTGATCTTTGCCTGTGATACGATGGATGTGGCATCTCCTCCTGTCAGTACCGCCTCGCCCGGCGTACTCGTCTGCGCTTCATTATCCCCGTCCTGACTCTTAATATCCGAGGATGCACTCTGACTGTCCTCCTGTGAAATATCCAGAAGTTCCTGACTTGCCACTTCACTTCCTGTCTCACTGGATTTTGCCTTATCCGGGAACAGGCGTCCGGAATAATTCAAATATCCTGCTGCCGCTATCATCACCGCCAACGCTGCAATGATCACCTGATTTTTCTTAAACACTCGTTTCACGTTCTCTCCTCCTGCCTTTTATGGTTTCTGATTCTTTTTCATTATTCTAATCTTATGCGTGTCTATTCCAAATAATGCCTGCACCGCTTCCGTAATATGTTTAGCTACTTCAGGATTATCACCCCCTGTGGCAAGCACGACAACACCTTCAACCTGCGGTGTCAGTTCTTTCGTTACATATGGGCTGTCTCCATTACTGTTTTGCTTTTTATATACCGTTTCTTCAGACAGGGAATCTTTATCTGTCGTACGCTCTCCGCCCTGATGATCGGACTCTTTTACCTGCTCACTCTGAGTGTCACGATCTTTCTCTATCACTTTTTCCGCTGTTGATGCAAGTGTCAGCATCACTTTCACTTCTCCGGCGCCATCCATCTGCGACAACATTTCTTCCAGTTCCTGTTCCATCTCTTTTGTATAACTTTCACGGTCTGTTATCACGCTCTGCCCGGTTCTGCTTCCGACAGTTTTCCTATTTTCTTTTTCCTTACCGGCAGGCAATGTAATAACTAATAAGAGTACTCCGGTAAGAAACAGGATTAGAAGCTGGTCCTTCTTCAGTTTTTCCCCTTTCCACAGCAATTCTTTTAACATCTTAAGGCTGAACTTCAATCTCTTTCACCTCTATTTTTTTCTGCTCATCCTGCGCTTTCCCGTTTTCTACTGCATCTGCTGTTTCCGTCATCTGCTTCCGGACTTTTGTTTCTGTCTTCTGAAGCTTATCCTGAAACTCCTGCCAGTCTGCATCCTGCAAAATCTCTGTCTTCAAGTCGCCTGCGTGCACCGTCTTAAGGACCGGGGTAAGAAGCAGTGCAATCAACACAAGTCCTGTAAAAAAACGGATATATTTCCGGTAATCGCTGTCCGGAAGCATTTGTAAAAGAGCCGTTACAAGAACCAGATAAAAGCTTAAGTTCTTCACCCATTCATAGATTTTGTCGATCATTTCCCCTCCTATTCTCCGGTTGTAGCTGCGACCACAACAATTGTCAGAAGAAATAAAAGCCCTGTTGTAAACAGCACACGCATAAAAAGCCGTAGTCCGTCTCCCACACTTTCAATACAGCCAATCACACGCGCATCGGAAACCGGCTGCAGAAGAGCCGCCGTGAATTTATAAAGTAGCACGACCAGCCCGACTTCTACGAGCGGAACCAAACATAAGAGTACCGCAAACAGTGCGCCCACGACTCCAATTCCATTTTTGACCAGTACGAGTGTACCAATCGTCACTTCCGCAGCGCCGCCCAGAAGATCCCCCACACCCGGTATGGCTTCCATTCCTCTTGTCACAAGACTCTGCTTCACATCATCGACGGACGGACCGATCAGTCCCTGCACCAGATTCCATCCGACTACAGCAGCCAACATTGTCCGGAGCGTCCAGGAAACAAGCATTTCCAGAAAGCCGGCAAATTTGCTCAGATAATCTTCTTTCGAAAGATAATTGAGCAGTCTCAATATCATGTAAATATGGATCATCGGCAGCAGGATCTTGGCAATTACAAGTTCTACCAGATAAATAATAAAAAGCACAAGCTGATAAAATGCGATCGCTGTTACACTGCCTTTCGCAATCGCTACAGCAAGAAAATACAGCGGGCAAAATACACCCATAAATGCAGTCAGTCCTTCTACACCGGTGCTTACCCATTCCGTTACCGCAAGAAATACTTTCAGACACAATGCGATCAGCAAAAGATACAGAACATAGAAGCCGGTTTCTGAGAGCTGGCCGCTTTCAAACACCTGTGAAAAATTATGAAACAATGCCGCCAGAAATGCCAGAAATACAATCGGAATCAGATATTTTCTTCCGCTTTCCACAGCCTGAAAAAGCTTGTCTCTTAACATTTTTCCTGCCTGGCTTAAAAATTCTTCATAATCCCCTTCTGTAATTTTCCGGAGCATCTCTTCTAAATTATAATTCTTTTCCGGAAACATCTGATCTATGTAGTTCTGCATCTCATCAAAGGAAAACTGCTGTATCCATTTTTCTGTCTCTGTCTGTGCATCTTCTGATATCCCTGTTTCATATGCCGGTTCTGCTGCATACACATATTCCATCTGAAAACCTGCCGGAAATCCAGTCAACAGTATAAACAGGATTGTAAGTCCAGGTACTATTTTCCCACAGCGCATCTTTTTCTGTTTAACCTTTCTTCTCATGACAACACCTTCCGGATCGTGTCCAGAATCGCAAGAAGCACCGGAAAACTAAGTACCATGATTGCAAGTTTCCCGAAAATCTCAATCTGTCTTGCAATCGTCTGATATCCCGCATCTTTGCAAATGTTCGATGCAAATTCTGCCACATAAGTAATTCCAAGCATTTTGAACAATGTTCCCATATACATATCATCAACCGATATATATGTACCGATTTTTCGTATTACTTCCGCGATTGTTTCTATTTTCTCGAGTACAGAAAAGAAAATAAGAAGACTCAGCGCTATGCTGATATAGATTCCATACTCCGGTTTCTGCGCTTTAAACTGCACAGCAAGAAGCATACCTGCAACAGCAGCTGCGCAAATCTGTATGATACTCATATGCCCCCTTCTTTCCTACAGGTAAAATAACTGCCGGATATTCTGAAACAACTGGTAAATGTATGGCACGATCCAGAACAATACAAGCAGAAGTCCTGCAAAGCTTGTTAAAAATGCCTGTTCTTCCCTGCCACTATGTTTCAGCACCTGACTGAGTACCGATACTAAAATCCCGACAGCCGCAATCTTAAATATCAGATTTACATCCATCTCTTCCTCCTTCAGATCAGAAGCACGACTGTCAGAATCCCGCCCATGATCCCCATAAGATAATAAAGTCTCATCTTCGTGTACATCTGTTTCTGTATCTGCCTTAACGATTCCTCCACTTTCTCTTCATACAGCTCCAGAGAACGGATCTGCATCTTAAGATCCAGATTTCCAAGTCTTGCACCGACTTCTTTCAGATTCTCTTTTTCTTTTCTTGAAATCATCAGACCCACAAGACAGACATCTGCCGATTCCTGCCATATTTTTACGAATCGTTTTTCTTTTTTACATCGCATTTCATTTCTCATCATAAGAAGCCAGTTACGGTACGGATCTTCACATTTTTCTGCAACGGATGCAAACACTTCTTCCAGGCTGGACCTGGCATAGCAGATCTCACTTTTTAATAAAGAAATAAGATACCGTATCTTTTGCAGTTCTTCGTATTCCTCACGAATCTTATGTGCATGCCTTGTCCCTTCCATGGAAGCCGAGAAAAGGATAAGAAAAGCGCCTATGGCTTTCCACATTTTTCATCACCTGCCATGCCGGTATAGCCCGCTGTGTTGGACTGTCCGACAAAAGAATACAGTGTATTCCCCCTGTCATCATAGATGCCGCCAACTTCACCGACTTTTCCTTCTCCTGATAAGACAATATATCTTTCAAAACGCTTCTGTTTGATCAATGTGCCAAGTACCGGCTTTCTCTTCACTTCCTGCATGGATTCTCCATGTACGGTCGCAAGCATTTTGCAGCCACAGTGCATTGCATACTCTATGGCATGTACATCCTGCGCCGTGCCGATTTCATCAACTGCTACGACTTCCGGTGTCATGGAACGGATGAGCATGATCATTCCTTCTGCCTTCGGGCAGGCGTCCAGGATGTCTGTCCGCATCCCGACATGATTCTGCGCAACACCCTGATAACATCCTCCGATTTCCGAACGTTCATCTACAATACCCACTGTTTTCCCGCTGATGTATGTATTCCCTTCCGAAATCTGCCTTACAATATCACGCAGAAGTGTTGTTTTTCCCTGTCCCGGTGGTGACACGATCAGGGTGTGAAAAAGCGATCGGTTTCGTGTTATATATGGAAAAATCCAATCGGCACATCCCATCACTTCATGGGCTATCCGGATATTTACGGACGAAATATATTTTAGATTCTTCACATGTCCTCCTTCTAAAATCGCCTGTCCTGCAAAACCAATCCTGTGCCCGCCCTCCACAGTCAGAAATCCCTGCCTCATCTCTTCTTCGTATGCATACAGCGAATAATGGCTCACATATTCCAGCAATTCCCGCACTTCTTCTTTTGTCGCAATATAAGGTCTCCCCCACTCATCTTTCAGCATATATTCCCTGCCATCCTGAAAATAAAAAACCGGCTTCTCAATGCGTACTTTGATCTCCTGCAGTTTTTCATAATCTTTCACGATCTTCTGCATCTGGATTCTTAATTTCCCCGGTAGTAACGATAAGATACATTCTTCTTTCATGTTTTGTCCACCTCTTATCTCCAATATATGCCCGGGACAGTTATTTATTCCTGAAATCCACAAAGGACCGTACCGGATAACCCGGCACGGTCCTTATTTATCATACTGTCTTTTATTTTACAACGTATCACGCAGCAATTTATTCTGCAACATCTTTCATGCTGAATGAAAATCTTCCCATCTTGTCTTTTCCAAGGCATACAACTTTGACTTTATCGCCAAGTGTCAACACATCTTCAACATGGTTTACACGCTCTTTGGAAATCTTGGAAATGTGAACCATTCCTTCTTTTCCCGGTGCAAACTCAATAAATGCTCCAAATTCTTTGATACTGATAACATGTCCTTCCAGAACCTGTCCTGCTTCATAATCTGTAACAATGATGTGAATCAGCTTCTGTGCTTCTTCCATGCTCTTGGCATCTGTTCCGCAGATGGATACTGCTCCGTCATCTGTAATATCAATCTTCACACCAGTCTGCTCGATGATCGCATTGATCGTTTTGCCTCTCTGTCCAACAACATCACCGATCTTCTGAGGATCGATCTGCATCTGGATAATCTTCGGTGCAAATTCACCAACCTCTGTTCTCGGCTCTGCGATTGCTTTTGACATACACTCATCCATGATGAACAGACGAGCCTGTCTTGTACGTGCGATTGCTTCCTCAACGATCGGTCTTGTAAGTCCGTGGATCTTAATATCCATCTGGATTGCTGTGATACCCTTCTTTGTACCAGTTACCTTAAAGTCCATATCACCAAAGAAGTCTTCCAGTCCCTGTATATCTGTAAGTACCAGATAATCATCATCTGTATCTCCTGTTACAAGTCCGCATGAGATACCTGCAACCATAGCTTTAATCGGAACACCTGCAGCCATAAGTGACATACAAGATGCACATGTAGAAGCCATTGATGTAGATCCGTTAGACTCAAATGTCTCGGATACGGTACGGATTGCATACGGGAACTCTGTCTCACTCGGAAGCACCGGAACCAATGCACGCTCTGCAAGTGCTCCATGTCCGATCTCACGACGTCCCGGTCCTCTGGATGGTCTTGTCTCTCCAACAGAGTATGACGGGAAGTTATAGTGATGCATATAACGCTTTGTTGTCTCTTTTTCATCCAGTCCGTCAAGTCTCTGTGCCTCTGACAGTGGAGCCAGTGTGCAGATATTACAGATCTGTGTCTGTCCACGTGTAAACATAGCAGAACCATGTACTCTAGGAATCAGATCTACTTCTGCAGCAAGTGGACGAATCTGGTCGATTGCTCTTCCATCCGGACGCTTATGATCTTTCAGGATCATCTTGCGGACAGTCTTCTTCTGATACTGGTAAATTGCATCTCCAAGAACAGCAAGCCATTCTTCATTATCAGCAAACGCTTCCTCTAACTTATCTGTAATCTGACGGATATTTTCTTCTCTTACCTGTTTATCATCTGTAAATACAGCTTCCTCCATAGTCTCCGGCGGTACGATTTCTTTAATTGCTGCAAATAATTCTTCCGGAATCGCAAAACTCTCATAGCTGTGTTTTTCTTTTCCGCATTCTGCAACGATTGTATCAATAAATGCGATTACTTTCTGGTTCACTTCATGAGCTGCGTAAATCGCTTCGACCATCTGTGCTTCCGGAACTTCATTCGCTCCTGCTTCGATCATGATAACTTTCTCTCTTGTAGATGCAACCGTCAGCGCCATATCAGATATTTCTTTCTGTTCTGCTGTCGGATTAAATACAAATTCACCGTCAACCAGTCCAACCTGTGTTGTAGAGATCGGTCCGTCAAACGGGATATCAGAAATTGTAGTCGCAATTGCTGCTCCAAGCATAGCTGTCAACTCCGGTGAACAATCCTGATCTACAGAAAGTACCAGGTTCTCCAATGTAACATCATTACGGTAATCCTTTGGGAACAGTGGTCGCATCGGACGGTCGATAACACGGCATGTCAGGATCGCATTCTCAGATGCTTTTCCTTCTCTTTTGTTAAATCCTCCCGGAATCTTACCTACGGAATACATTCTCTCATTATATTCTACACTTAACGGGAAGAAATCGATTCCTTCTCTTGGCTTCTCAGAAGCAGTTGCTGTACAAAGTACAGTTGTATCACCATAGTGCATTAAAACTGCACCGTTCGCCTGCTTCGCTACTCTACCAACATCTACGCGAAGTGTTCTTCCGGCTAATTCCATCTCATACTTCTTATACATAGTATTCTCCTTTTATCTTCATTCATCTGTTCTGCGAAAGAAGGATACCGAAACTACTGAAAAAGACACTCTCTTTTCGCTACCACCGGACAATATCCTTTTCAGTGGTCTCGGATTATATCTCCCTCGTCCACAATCCAATATATTATAGCATATCTTATGTAAATACACCATATCTTTTTTCTACAAAAAATTCCGACTGCATAACGCAATCGGAATTTTTATTAAAATCATTATTATTTTCTAAGTCCAAGTTTCTCGATCAGAGCACGATATCTGTTGATATCTGTCTTCTTCAGGTATGCAAGAAGTCCTCTTCTCTGTCCTACCATCTTAAGAAGTCCTCTTCTTGAGTGATGATCCTTCGGGTTAGCTTTGAAATGATCTGTCAGGTCATTGATTCTTGCTGTCAGGATAGCTACCTGTACTTCCGGTGAACCTGTATCTCCTGCTGTTCTTCCAAAGTCTTTAATGATCTGTTCTTTCTGTTCTTTTGAAACCATTGTGATTTCCTCCTTTTAATTCTCTTAATTATCGCCTGATATTAAGCAACGGTTGGAGTATCCTGTTACCGAACACCGGCTGTTCATACCAGATGAGTATAACACAACACTTATCCTCTGTAAAGGATTATTTTACTCTTCTTCTTCATCAGATTTGTATTCATCCGGTACCATGATCGCAAATGCGATATTGGTTCCATGGTCGGCTACACGCTCCAGACCGGATACTGCATCCGCAAAGATCATTCCTGCTTCCGGTGTACATTTGTTCTTCGTCAGCCGCTTGATATGTGATCTTTGCAGTTTCTTTTCCAGCTCATCAATGGCATCTTCCAGTTCCAGAATCTCACGCATATGTTCTTGATTTCCATTTGTAAACATATCCAATGCATATTCCAGAAGTGTCTGTACCGACTTCATCATATCATTCATCTGACGTATCGCCTTGTCGCTTAATTTTACGCCGGAATCAATTCTCTCTCTTGCAGCCTCAGCCATATTTTCTGCATGATCACCGATTCTTTCAATATCATTTACTACATGGAACAGTCCTCCCAGCTTATCTGCATCTGCAGTCGGAAGTTCCAGCTCATTTGCTCTCACAAGGTAATCCGTGATCTTACTGTTCATAAAATCAATATATTTTTCGGTTTTGTATACCTTTTCAATTGCTTCTCCGTCCAGCTCACAGAGTGCATGCATGGACAGTTCCAGATTGCTCATTGCAACCTTTCCCATATGCTCGATCTCATGGATTGCATCCATAACTGCCGTTGCAGGTGACATCATAGACTGTTTGATATAATTCAGTTCGTACTCATCTTCGTCTGTATCATCATTTCCCGGAACTACTTTGTAAGTCAGCTTCACGATCCAGCCCATAAACGGGAACAACATAGCCACTTCTATGATTTTCATCAGAGAATGTGTATTGGCAACCGCACGTGCCACATTTCCACCGGAAATTCCAAGCAGTGCACCTGTGATCGGTTTGGTAAATATAAAGATCACAGTAAACATAATTGCAGATCCGATCACGTTAAATAAGAAATGAATCATCGCTGCTCTCTTTGCATCTTTTCTTCCGTTCAGGCTGGCAAGAAGTGCAGACACGCAAGAACCGATGTTACAGCCAAGAATTACAAACGGACAGATCATAAACTGGATCAGATTCTGTGATGCCATCAAAATAATAATACCAACCGTTGCCGAAGAGCTCTGCAAAATAGAAGTCGCAATAAATCCGACAAGGATCGCAATAAACGGACTGCTTAAAGAGCTTAAAAATTCTTTTACAATCGGTGACTGTTTTACAATGGTCAAGGATTCACCCATAACTTTCAGCCCCATAAACAAAATGCCAAATCCCAGAATCACATCACCGGCTCTCTGCACCTTCTGGTTCTTACAGAACATGGACATAATCACACCGATGATTACAAATAGTGGCGCTATGTCCGACAGATTAAATGCGATCAACTGTCCGGTGATTGTAGTTCCGATATTGGCTCCCAGAATAATTCCGGTTGCCTGCATCAGATTCATCAGTCCGGAGTTTACAAAACTCACGACCATAACTGTTGTAGCATTGGATGACTGGATGATCGCTGTAAAGATCATACCTACCAGCAGTCCGATAAATCTGTTTTTCGTAAAGACTGCCAGAATACTTCTCATTTTGGCGCCGGCTGCTTTTTCAAGGCTTTCGCTCATCTGGCTCATACCATATAAAAACAGTCCAAGTCCGCCAAACAGAGAAAATATAGTTATTATATTCATCTGTTTCTCCTTTTACTCTTTTTCAAAGTATTCTCTGACATACTGTATATCCTGACGGACTCGTACCTGCATTTCCTTAATGGAAGAAAATTTATGTTCCGGGCGTCGGAATTCCAGTAATTCAATTTTAACGTTTTTTCCGTATGCATCTCCGCTATATCCATATAAATAACTCTCGATCAGCACTCTGTTTTCATCTGATACGGTTGGCTTGACTCCGATATTGGATATTGCGCCATAAACTTCCCCATCAATATAAACACGGCTTACATACACTCCTTTTGGCGGCAGTACTTTATGCGCCGGCCATTCTACATTACATGTGGGAAATCCCAACTCACTTCCCAGATGTTTTCCATGTTTTACAATTCCTTCTACCGGGTATGGATATGTCAGAAGGTAATTCGCGGTTGTAATGCTTCCATCTTTGACCAGACTCTTAATAAAACTGCTACTGATCTCCCGATGCTTAAACCGTGCTTTTTCAACTACGATTGCCTTATAATGATATTTTTCGGCATACGCCTCCAGCATATGCGCATCGCCTTCTTTTCCATATCCAAAATGAAAATCAGTCCCTACAACCACATATTCAGCATGAAAAACACCCTTTATAACTTTTTTAATAAAATCTTCCGCACTCATGTGCCGGAGTTCATCTGAAAACGGACATTCCACAAGATAGTCTATTTTGCCGTCCATTCTTTCTCTTCTCTCATCCGGAGTCATAAGAATGTCTTTTTTATTCATCTCAAATGCACACAAAACACTTTTTATATTTCCATTTGTGCAGCATCTGAGCACTTCTTCAACTAACTTCTGGTGGCCCTTATGCACTCCGTCAAACTTTCCAAAGGTCACTGCTGACTTTTCGGTTTCTGTATATTCATTCAGACCTTCTATATATTGCATATTTTTCCCTCTCATGTTCTATACATCCGGCGTATAAAACATTTTTACAAGTTTGTATTTATTTTCGCTTTTCTTATAATCGTACAGACCGATAAACTCCTCCTTTGAATTGTAGAGCCTCACTCTGTGGACGTCCGAAATACTGTGCCCGTCTGGCACATCCCCCACTGCATCATTCGGAAGTGCGTTACCATTATATGCGAATTTGTCCCATTTTTCCGTCACACACAATGCCGGATAGTGTGCAAACATTGCGTCGACCGGTGTTATGATTTCAGAAAGTCTGCCGTCTGACACAAAATTTTCCACTTCTGCAAGCGTCTTCGCTTCCGTGAGCACAAAAGAACTCACCTTAGTACGGACAAGCTCTTCCATACAGCCGCCGCATCCTAACTTCGCACCGATATCATTGCAAAGCGTACGGATATACGTGCCTTTGGAACAGTGCACCCGCATCTTCACATGCGGCAGATCCATTTCCAGAATATCAATAGAAAAAATTTCAACATTCCGCGGTTTTCTCTCCACTGTCTTTCCTTCTCTTGCAAGCTCATAGAGCTTCTTTCCACCAATCTTAATTGCCGAATACATCGGCGGAGTCTGCGCATAAGCACCGACAAAAGAAGCCACCACACTTCTTACATCTGCCTCTGTCACAGTACCGGTCTGCTTTTCACTCAGTACAGTTCCGGATATATCCTGTGTATCTGTTTCCCGCCCAAGCAGCAGTACCGTTTCGTATGTTTTATCTTTGTCTGTTAAAAGATCACATAATTTTGTTGCTTTACCAAAGCAGACCGGCAACACACCGGTCGCATCCGGATCCAGTGTTCCTGTGTGTCCGATTTTCTTCTGCCCGACAATTCTGCGTAATTTTGCAACGACATCATGTGATGTATAGCCTTTTTCTTTGTAAATATTTATAATGCCATGAATCATAGTTACTCCTCAAGCTGCGCTACGATCTGTGCGGAGACATTGTTCAACACATCAAACGGCTGACCTGTCATTGTAAAGCCTGCCGCTTTTTTATGTCCGCCGCCGCCAAAATACTGTGCGATCTTGCTGACATCCACATCGTCATTCGAGCGGAGACTGACTTTGAATTCATTCAGCTTTAATTCATACATGAAAATCGCAACTTTTGTATCTTTTGTATTGCGCAACTGACTTACGATTCCTTCCAAATCTTTCGGTTTTACACCATAGAATTCCATCTCTTTCTGCCGTACATAAGTTGCAATGCACTGTCCATCCAGGAGAAGGATACTCTCTAAGAGTGCACGTCCTAAAATCTGGTTCTGTTCGTATGTTTTTTCATAAAATGTATCATGAATAATCTCCGGCGCATCGATTCCTTTTTCCATCAGTACTGCCGCCGCCCGCATCGTATCCGGTGAAGTGCAGGAATACTGGAATACACCGGTATCGTGTACGATTCCAAGATACAACGCTTCTGCCGTCTCTTTGCTGATACGCTTCTTATCCAGCAGTTCATACACCAGTTCCGATGTGGAACTTGCATCCGGCCGGATCACATTATCCATCGCAAAGCTTACATTGCTGATGTGATGATCCACACAGAATGTGTGTGCTGCCTGTTCAAAAAGCGGTGCTGAAAATCCAAGTCTTCCCTTATCTCCACAATCCAGGCAGATAAAGAGATCATAGACTTTATTCTCCGGGATTTCTGAACGGATTTCCTCAATTCCTTTCAGGAATTGAAAAGAATCTGGGATTTCTTCCAGATATACCGTCACTTTTTTATCTGGATAATTCTCAATGATATACTGACGCAGTCCCATACAGGAACCTACACAGTCTCCGTCCGGTCTTACATGACCACCGATTGCGATTTCTTTTGCTCCGCTCAGTATCTTATTCAGCATCTTCGTCACCTTCTGTTTTCATTCCTTTTGTCACTTCATCGATCTTTTTGGACATATTTACACCATATTCGATCGACTGATCCAGAACAAATGTAATCTCCGGTGTGTTACGCATATTTAATGTATGCGCAAGCTCCCGGCGGATATAACCTTCTGCACTCTGCAAACCTTCCAGTGTATCTTTCTGTGCTTTTTCATCACCGAGCACACTGATATAGGCTTTACAAGTCTTAAGATCCGGTGCGACTTCTGCCGCAACAACAGAAGTCCATGGAGCAACTCTCGGATCTTTGAGCCCGCCCCGGATAATACTACTTAATTCGCGCTGTACTTCTGTATTTACTCTTGTATTCTTAATGCTACGTTTTCTCAAATTGCTCTCCTCTTTTCTTCCTATCTAGGAATCTCAACCATCTTGAATGCTTCTACAAGATCGCCTTCTTTTACATCATTGAAGTTTGCAAATACGAAACCACACTCATAGCCTGCTCTGACTTCTTTCACGTCATCTTTGAAACGTTTAAGGGAAGCAAGTGCACCTTCAAATACAACGATGCCATCTCTTGTGATACGCACAGAACAGTCTCTTTCAAATGTTCCATCCAGTACATAAGATCCTGCGATCGTACCAACACCGGATGCTTTGAACAGCTGACGTACTTCTGCATGGCCTAGTACTTTTTCTTCAAATACCGGATCCAGAAGTCCTTTCATGGCTGCTTCCACATCTTCGATCGCATTGTAGATGACACGATACAGACGGATATCTACACCTTCACGGTCTGCGGTTTCTTTTGCTGTTGCATCCGGACGTACATTAAATCCTATGATGATCGCGTTAGATGCAGATGCAAGGCTTACATCAGATTCATTGACCGCACCAACACCGCCATGGATGATTTTTACAACAACTTCATCATTAGAAAGTTTCAGAAGACTCTGTTTGATTGCTTCTACAGATCCCTGTACGTCTGCTTTTACAACGATGTTTAATTCTTTTAAGTTACCTTCCTGAATCTGGTTGAACAGATCATCCAGAGACAGTTTTGATTTTGTTTCTTCCAGAAGTTTTACTTTGCTCTGTGAAATAAATGTCTCAGCAAAGTTTCTTGCTTCTTTATCATTTGCACATCCGACAAATACTTCTCCGGCATTCGGTACATCATTGAGTCCGAGAATCTCTACCGGCACAGATGGACCTGCTTCTTTGACGCGGCGTCCTTTGTCGTCCATCATTGCTCTGACTTTACCATGTGCAGATCCTGCTGCGATCGCATCTCCGACACGCAGTGTTCCTTTCTGTACAAGGACTGTTGAAACCGGACCTCTTCCTTTGTCGAGCTGTGCTTCTAGGACAAGTCCTCTTGCACGTCTGTTTGGATTTGCCTTTAATTCCATTACTTCTGCAGTCAGTACGATCATTTCCATCAGATCTTCCAGACCTTCTCCTGTCTTTGCAGATACCGGGACAAAAATTGTGCTTCCGCCCCAGTCTTCCGGAATCAGTTCATACTCTGTCATTTCCTGTTTTACTCGCTCGATATTAGCGCTTGGTTTATCGATCTTATTAACTGCAACGATGATCTCAACACCGGCTGCTTTCGCATGGTTGATTGCTTCTACTGTCTGCGGCATTACACCATCATCTGCTGCTACAACAAGGATTGCGATATCTGTAGAGCTTGCTCCACGCATACGCATTGCTGTAAACGCCTCATGTCCCGGTGTGTCAAGGAATGTAATCTTCTCACCTTTAACATCTACGACATAAGCACCGATATGCTGGGTGATTCCTCCGGCCTCGCCGCCTATTACATTCGTATGACGGATTGCATCCAGAAGAGAAGTTTTACCGTGGTCAACGTGTCCCATAACACATACAACCGGCGGACGTTTTTTCATTTTCTTCTCATCTTCTTCCTCTTCTTTTAAGAGTTCTTCGATAACATCCACAACTTCTTCTTTTTCACATAATACATCAAATTCCAGCGCAATCTCTTCTGCTGTATCATAATCGATCTCCTGGTTGACTGTTACAACTTTGCCCTGCATAAACAGCTTTTTAACAATCACAGAAGGGACAACTTTCATCTTGTCAGCAAGCTCTTTGATCGTCAGAACTTCCGGAATTACGATAGACTTAATCTCTTCTTCCTGTTTCTGCTCCTTCGGCTGTGGTTTCTGCATTGGCTTCTTGTTATTCTTTGGCATTCTTTCTTCTTCATCACGGCGGTAATCTTTTTTCTTATGCTCATCCTTGCCTTTGCCCTTGTTACTTCTCTGCGGCTTCTGTGTCGGTGCCTCAGGTGCCGGAATTGAAGGTCCGTTATTTCTTCTGTCATTATTTCTTCCGCTGCGGTCGTTTCTTCTATCATTATTTCTTCCGCCACGGTCGTTTCTTCTGTCGTCATTTCTTCCGCCGCGGTCGTTTCTTCTGTCATCATTTCTTCCGCCGCGGTCATTTCTTCTGTCGTCGTTTCTTCTATCATTATTTCTTCCGCCACGGTCATTTCTTCTGTCATCATTTCTTCCGTTGCGGTCGTTTCTTCTGTCATCATTTCTTCCGCCGCGGTCATTTCTGTTATCGTTACGACCGCTTCTATCACCGCGCTCTGATCTTGTTGTACGCTCAGAATTCGGTCTGTCGTTATTTACACGTTTCTCGTTATTCTTCACTACTTTTTCTTCTCTCTTTTCTTTATTCTCTTCCTTTATCTCCGTTTTCACTGCCTGTTTCTCTGCTGTCTTCACTTCTGCTGCTTTGGCTTTCTCTGCTGTTTTAACTCTCTCTTCTGTCTTCGGTGCTTCCGGTTTTACCGATCCTTTTGCCGGTCTTCCGTTGTTCACCTGCATCGGACGCCCCTGGGTCATGGTCTGCTTTGTCCCCTGACGTCTTCCATGCTTATTGCCATTCTGTGTATTCTGCGGCCGGAATACATGAACGATATTTTTCTTTTTCGGTGCTTCACCGGATTCCCCCTCTGTTTTCCGGTTCTTACTGAAATGTTCTTTTACCTGACCGGCAGCAGTCTCTTCCAGTGCACTCATGTGATTTTTCACTTCTATTTTTTTGCTCTCCAGGAACTCCAGTACATCCTTACTCTGTACATTCAGCTCCTTAGCTAATTCATATACTTTGATTTTTGCCATATATTAACTACCTCCTTTATGCAATTATTCTTCTTCCGTTTCCAGATGTCTGCGAATTCCCTTTGCAAGACCTTCATCCAGAATTGCAAGGGATGCACGAAATTCTTTTCCCATTGCATGCCCTAAGGTATCTTTATCTTTGTAAAAATAAATCGGTACCTGATAAAATTCACACATATTGCGGAATTTCTTCTTTGTATTCTCAGACGCATCTCCTGCTACGATCACAAGATATGCTCTTGCGGATTTTACTTCCTTTTCTGTACTGAACTCACCACTGGCAACTTTTCCGGCTTTTGTAGCAAGCCCGATCATTGACAATGCTTTACTGTGACTCAAGATGCTCCATCTCCTTTTCCAGCGACTCATACACTTCTTTCGGAATTGCCTGCTTAAAAGAGCGCTCCAGTCCTTTGCTCTTAATTGCCTGTGACAGGCACTCTCTGTTCGGACAAATATACGCTCCTCTGCCATTCTTCTTGCCGGTTGCATCCAGAACAAATTCCTGTTCAGAAGTACGGATCACCCGGATCATCTCTTTTTTATTCTTCATTTCCCGGCATCCTACGCACTGACGCATAGGTATTTTTTTATTCGCGCTCAAACAATCACCTATTCTTCTGTTTCACTGATTTCTTCCGGTTTCTCAGTTTCTTCTACAAGATCCAGATCCATATCTACGTCTGCGATCTCTTCTTCGTATCCGTCTTCCACTTCTTCTTCAAAGACACCTTCGCTCAGTTCCATATAGTTTTCCGGAAGTTCTCCTGATTCAATTGCCTGTGTTTCACTCTTAATATCAATTTTATAACCGGTCAGCCTTGCCGCCAGCCTTGCATTCTGTCCTTCTTTACCGATTGCAAGTGAGAGCTGGTAATCCGGCACGATCACGCTTGCGACCTTCTCATCCGGATCTGCCATTACGGAAATAACTTTCGCCGGGCTTAAAGCATTCTCGATCAGGATTGCCGGGTTGTCACTCCAGTTGATAATATCGATTTTCTCACCGCGGAGTTCATTTACGATTGCATTAACTCTTGCACCGTTCATTCCGACACAGGCTCCTACCGGATCAACATCCGGATCATTGGACCATACAGCAATCTTTGTTCTGCTTCCGGCTTCTCTTGCAATACTCTTGATCTCTACGATACCATCTTTTACTTCTGTTACTTCTGATTCAAAGAGACGTTTTACAAGTTCCGGATGTGTACGGGATACAAGGATCTTCGGTCCCTTCGTTGTATTCTTAACTTCTACGATATATAATTTGATTCTCTCTGTCGGTTTGAATACTTCACCTTTTACCTGTTCGTTCTCTGTCAGCATCGCATCTGCTTTACCAAGATTAATACTCACATTCTTGCCAACATAACGCTGCACGATACCTGTTACGATATCTTTTTCTTTCTCAAAGTACTGATCATATACAACTTTCCTCTCTTCTTCACGAATTTTCTGAAGAATCAGGTTCTTGGCATTCTGTGTTGCAATTCTTCCAAATGATTTGGATTCGATCGGTACATGTACGATATCTCCAATGTCATATTTACCATCCATCTTTCTTGCATCTTCCAGACTGATCTGTTCCAACGTATCTTCTACATCTTCCACAACTTCTTTCTCAGCATAGAGCTGGTAATCACAGGATTCACGATCCATGATCACTTTAATGTTATCAGCCTTGCCAAAATGACTCTTGCAGGCATTCAGCAGCGAATTTTCGATTGCATCTAACAGACTCTCTTTGCTGATATCCTTTTCTTTCTCTAAAATATTCAACGCTTCTAATAATTCTGTGTTCATGATTATCCTCCTCCTAAACTAAAAATCGAACGCCTGGCGAATCAGCGCTATCTCGCCTTTTTCAAATGTTTTCAATGTTTCATCATCAAGCTCAATTGTTACCGTGTCTGCATCGTATGCTTTCAGGATTCCGGTAAATTCTTTGCGCTTATCTATCATACGGTAAGTACGGATCTCAACTTCCTTATTCAGATTACGTTTGTAATCCTTCTCCTTCTTAAGCGGTCTTCCCAGTCCCGGAGAGCTGATCTCCATAATATAGCTGTCTTCAATATAATCTTTCTCATCCAGAATGTCTGACAGTCTGCGGCTTACTTTCTCACAGTCATCTACACTGATTCCGCCCGGTTTGTCAATGTAAGCACGTAAATACCAGTTGCTTCCTTCTTTCACGTATTCTACATCGACCAGTTCAAATCCATATTCTTCTACGATCGGTGTCAGATATTCTTCTGTCTTCTGTTCGTAAATTTCTCTTTTTGACAACGCTAAACTTCCTTTCTCTGATTTAAAGTAAGATACTGTAGCAACAAAGAAGAGTGAACTTTCGTCCACTCTTCTGTCATCGGGTTGCTTATGTTACTATGTGTCAGTATAACACTGTTTCCTTTTAAAATCAAGGAATTATTTATATTTTGCCTATTTTATATACATAATTTGCACGCATATGTTTTTTCTGTCTCAACTTTACTGTTTTTATTTTCTTTTTCCCTTTTTCTTTCACAGTAATTTTCATATTTTTATAATAGGTTTCATAATAACTTCCTGTGGCTTCAACGTAATACCCGCAATTTTCACCAAGCATCCTGTCTCCGTTGATTGTCCGGAAATCCGATAACTGTACTTCACATTATAAATCCAGAAAACTTCAGGATGATCATAGCTGAAGGCATCTACTGCATTTTGTGCAATTTCTGTCTTCTGTTGATTGTCCGGTAACATACTGCTGCACCATCCGGTCATACAGCGCTTTTGACTCTCCTTCCAGCTGATTGCCAAAAGACTCTTTGTACGCAGTAACACTCTGTGCATAGCGTGAAATTCCGACATTTTTTACATTGACTTTTCCGGAAGGTTTTAAGTTTCCTGTCACCTCTTTTTGATGACTCTCCTGCTGACTGTTTTTCAGTTCTTTATTCATTTTTTTCGGCTGGTCTTGTTCAGTAGCATACACCCTGTCCATTTGTCCCGCCGGTGATAATAACATCACAGCCAGAGCAATAATAAGTATTCCAGCAATTCGTTTTTTCATTCTGCTATACTCTTCCTTCTTTAAATGCCATCATCATGTCATTTGTAAGGCTTAAATCTTCACGCTCTACCGGCATCTTCTCCCGGTCAAACCATTCTGCCATTGCCAATTCTTCTCTGTCGAGATTAATTTCTTCCTCTCCATCCAGATCACAGAAGAATCCCATCAGCAGTGTATCGGAGAAAGACCATGGCTGACTTTTGTAATAACGAATATTTTTAACCTTCAGGCCTACTTCTTCCATGACTTCTCTTGATACGGTTTCCTCTATCGATTCTCCGATTTCGTTAAATCCTGCAAGCAGTGCATAATTTTTATAAATTCTGCCTGTGTATTTGGACATCAGGATTCTATCTCCATGAGTCACACCGATGATCACAGCCGGGCAGATTTTGGGAAATTCCATCAATCCGCACTTCGGACATTTTAACATTCTCTCTTTTCCATCTGCTTTCATACGCGTTCCGCAATAACCGCAGAAACGTCTCGTATCATACCAGCGCTGTAACTGCCATCCAGTAATCGCTGCAAACGCCTGATATTTTGGCTTTGCACTGCGGAAATATTCTACAGCCTTCCACACATATCCGGCTACTTGCAGGCGTTCCACACTCACAGATGTATTCACATCATCTACAACTTCCATCTTATCTGTCGTCTTATGATTCAGAAGATAGTACACTTTTTCATCAATCGTGAACAGATAAATAAGTTTCTCCCCGGCAGTCTCTGACGCTTTGCAGATCTCTGCGACTTTCGGAAATGCAATCTCTCCTTCTGTCACAAGCACTTCTCTTCCATCATAGTAAAGCACATAATCCTCTGCTTCCGGTTTCTGTGGTCTGTATGTATTATCATACTGATGTGGTGCAATTTCCTGTATCATTTGTCCATCCCCTTATTTATGCCCTTGTCTTTGTTCCTGTTCCGTCACGTTTTGCCATTTTCAGTCGATTTAATGTCACTTCTTTTTCTTTGTACATGACCTTTGTCTCGGTTCCTTCTTCAAACAGATAAACATGTTCCAGCTCGTCTTCTTTCCGGAGTTTGATTCCACGCACACCAATTGCACCTTTCTTCTTCTCCGAAACTTCATCTGCCGCAAAACGCAGAAAATATCCATCTTTTGTCTGTAAGACGACCTGCTGGTTATCGGTGATCACCTGAATGCTTACTACTGCATCATCTGCCTGTAATTTCGTAGCTGCGATCGTACGTTTTGCCACCTGGAATTCCTGTCCGTCTACCTTTTTGATCATGCCCTGTTTCGTTGCAAATAATAATTTTGCATAACGGGTTTGTTCTGCATCACAGATATAGACAATTTCCTCTGCGGTGCTATCATAATTACTTACATTGTCGATTGGCAGACCTTTGTCACGGAATTTTCCGTGCGGCAGATCTAACACTTTGATCTGATGCATTTTACCTCCCGCTGTAAATACACACAGTTTTCCGGTATTCATCGCATGCAGGACATATTTATTCTCACTGTCCGCCGCTTCTTTATTTCTCTCATATGTTGCGGCATCTACCGTTCTGGCATAACCGAAACGATCCATCAGGAAGACAACTTCCTGTTCTTCGATCTTATTCTCTTCAAAGACAGCCTCTTCTGCATTTTCAATAACAGTCCGTCTCTTTCTGCCGAATTCTTTCTTGATCTGATCTAAATCTTCCATGATCACTGCTGCCATGGAATCATAATTATTCAGAATATCTTCGTATTTTGCAATATTTGCAAGTGTCGTCTCATGCTCTTTCATAAGCGCTGCGATTTCCAGACCAATCAGTTTATAGAGCCGCATCTCCAGAATGGCATTTGCCTGACGTTCTGTAAAACGGAGCATTGCCGCCATTTTTCTGGAAATATTAGATTTAAACTTAATATTTTCCGTAATTCCTTTTGTCAGACATGCTCTGGCGTCTTTTACAGACTGACTCCCGCGCAGGATCTCAATGATCAGGTCAATGACGTCACATGCCTTGATAAGACCCTCCTGGATCTCTTTTTTATCCTGCTCTTTCGCAAGCAGATTTTTATATTTTCTCATTGTCAGCTCAAACTGAAAATCCACATGATGCTCAATGATCCTTTTGAGTCCCATCGTCTCCGGGCGCCCATTTGCAACAGCAAGCATATTTACGCCAAAGGTATCTTCCAGACGTGTTTTCTTATATAACATGTTTGTCAGATTGGTTACATCTGCACCTTTTTTCAGTTCAATAACAATCCGGATTCCTTCCTTAGATGACTGATTGGAAATATCTACAATATCACTTGTCTTCTTTGTCTCTACAAGATTGCAGACATCGTTTAAGAATTTTCCAATTCCGGCTCCGATCATCGTATATGGAATCTCGGAAATGACAAGACGTTTCTTGCCACCCTTCATCTCTTCGACATCCACTTTTCCACGAAGTTTGATCTTGCCGGTTCCACTTTCATAAATACTCACAAGATCGTCTTTATTTACAACGATTCCTCCTGTCGGAAAATCCGGTCCTTTGATATATTTCATCAGCTGTCTCGTACTGATATCATTATTTTTCATATATGCTTTGACAGCATCTACAACCTCGGCAAGATTGTGTGTCGGGATACTGGTTGCCATCCCGACCGCGATACCTTCCGCACCGTTTACAAGAAGGTTCGGGATACGGACCGGCAGAACTTCCGGCTCTTTCTCTGTCTCATCAAAATTCGGCACGAAATCAATGACATCTTTATCCAGGTCAGCCAGATACACTTCCTGCGTAATCTTCGCAAGCCTTGCTTCTGTATAACGCATGGCGGCCGCTCCGTCTCCTTCGATGGAGCCAAAATTTCCATGTCCGTCTACAAGTATCATTCCTTTTTTAAAATCCTGTGCCATCACGACAAGTGCATCATAAATCGAGCTGTCACCGTGCGGATGATATTTACCCATCGTATCCCCAACGATACGGGCGCATTTCCGATATGGCTTGTCATAGCGGATACCCAGTTCGTGCATATCGTAAAGCGTACGTCTCTGTACCGGCTTTAATCCGTCACGTGCATCCGGCAGCGCTCTGGCAACAATAACACTCATCGCATAGTCAATATATGATTTTTTCATCACTTCCGAATACTCGGTTCTTATGATCTGTGAATCCTGCATCTTTCTTCTCCTTTATACGTCCAGTTCTGCCTCTGCAGCGTTTTCATAAATAAATTCTCTTCGCGGCGGTACTTCTGTTCCCATCAACATCTCTGTCACTGCAGAAGCCATTCTCGCATCTTCAATCTCAACTCTTTTTAAAATACGGGTTTCCGGATTCAGTGTTGTCTCCCAGAGCTGCTCTGCATCCATCTCGCCCAGACCTTTGTACCGCTGCAATGTAAACGGACCTTCGTGTGTCTTCCGGTAACACTCCAGCGCTTTGTCATCGTACAGATATTCTTCTTCGCCTTTTTTCGGCATCGCTTTATAAAGTGGCGGCATCGCAATGTAGACATGTCCTTCATCGATCAGTTCTTTCATAAAACGATAGAACAATGTAAGAAGCAGTGTCGAAATGTGTGCACCATCCACGTCCGCATCTGCCATGATAATGATCTTATCATAACGGAGTTTGCTGATATCAAAATCATTTCCATAACCTTCCGAAAAGCCACAGCCGAATGCATTGATCATCGTCTTGATCTCCGCATTTGCAAGCACCTTGTCGATCGTTGCTTTTTCTACATTCAGGATCTTACCACGGATCGGCAGGATTGCCTGATACATACGGTCACGCGCTGTTTTTGCAGATCCTCCGGCGGAATCTCCCTCGACAATAAAAATCTCACATTTTGATGCATCACGGCTTTCACAGTTTGCAAGCTTTCCGTTGCTGTCAAAAGAATATTTCTGCTTTGTCAGAAGATTGGTCTTCGCTTTTTCTTCTGTCTTACGGATCTTTGCCGCTTTCTCTGCACAGCCGATCACTTTCTTAAGCGTTTCCAGATTACGATCAAAATAACGCACGATTTCATCGCCGGTCACCTTACTTGTCGCTTTTGCCGCATCCGGGTTATCCAGTTTTGTCTTCGTCTGTCCTTCAAAGCGGGGATCCGGATGTTTGATGGATACGATTGCAGTCATTCCATTTCGGATATCTGCTCCGGTAAAGTTCGCATCTTTATCTTTCAGAATTCCAAGTTCTCTTGCATATTGGTTGATCACGGTCGTAAATGTCGTTTTAAATCCGGTCAGATGCATTCCGCCTTCACTGTTGTAAATATTATTACAGAAGCCAAGAATGTTTTCATGGAACTCATTGACATACTGGAATGCCACTTCCACTTCAATTCCGTCCGCAGTTCCTTTAAAATAAACCGGCTCATGGATCTTCTCTTTCTTTCCATTCAGATCCTGGATAAATCCGATGATTCCTTCCGGTTCGTGGTAGGTGATCTTCTCTTTTTTCCCGTCTCTTAAGTCTTCAAAAACGATCGTCAGCTCTGGATTCAGATATGCCGTTTCATGCATACGGCTTTTTACATCTTCAGCCTTGAATCTTGTTTTCTCAAAAATCGTTCCATCCGGCAGGAAATTTACTTTTGTTCCGGTTTTTCTTGTTTTTCCAAGTTTTGGAAGAAGACCATCTACCAGCTCTACGACCGGATTTCCTTTTTCATATCTGTCATGGTGGATATAGCCGTCACGGCTGATCTCCACATCCATATATACGGACAGTGCATTTACAACAGAAGAACCTACACCGTGCAGACCTCCGCTTGTCTTATATGCCGAGTCATCGAACTTACCACCGGCATGAAGCGTTGTATAGACAAGACGCTCTGCCGGCACACCTTTGGCATGCATATCGACCGGCACACCACGTCCATTATCTGCAATCGTGGCAGAACCGTCTTTTTCCAGTGTGACATGGATCTCGCTGCAGTATCCTGCCAGATGTTCATCTACCGCATTATCTACAATCTCATAGATCAGATGGTTCAGACCTTTTGTAGATACGCTTCCGATATACATTCCCGGTCTTTTTCTTACCGCTTCCAGACCTTCTAATACTGAAATACTCTCCGCATCATATGTGTTTTTCTTCGCCATTCCTTCTATATCCTCTCTCTTTTTTCCACATGTTTCCGTTTTTTCTATACTTTTCCATACTTTGTATATATTAGCATAAAATCCGGCACGAAGTAAATACTTTTATGGATCCACCACCGCATCTAAAAGGTCTGCGAGGACTTTCATCGATCTTTGCATTTCTTTTACCGTATTCGTCTGCGCACCTGCCTCGATCAGCAGATATTTGGGCATCAGATGCATATTATAGCGATAATTTTTCAGATAAATCCTTCTTGTGAAACCAGGGTATTTTTTTGCGGCAGCAAGCTGCATCTGCATGGAAAATGCAAGATTATCCTGTATGTATGGATTCTTAAGATAAGCAATATCTCCATTCTTCTTCGTCCGGCTTAGTCCATTAAAGAACATGATCTGTCCGGTTTTCTTTCCATCTATGGATGTTACCAGATGTGTGTTGTTTCCGACACCGTCTCTGTGCAGGTCGATCACAACTTCAATCGACGGATATTTTTTCAGGATTTTCCTCACCTTTACTTCTGCAAGCTGGTATGCACGGCTACGATCCATTTTCCCGCCAATCAGATCATACACTCCTTCGTGGTGCATTGTCGGGATCCGGTAAGTATCATTTAACTCTTTCGTCAGAATATCTCCCATACCGACAATCGATGTTTTTTTATCTCCCGCTTTGGAATCTTTAAATGCCTCCTGGGAATGGGTATGATAAATTAGAATCTTCGGTTTGCTTCCGTCTTTTCTGATCTTCATATTCTTTTTCAGAAGTTTTCCGGCATCCAGCTCCTTTGCATCCGTCTTTGTTGTCTGATCTACGGTATAAAAATGGCTGCGCAGATATGCATAATTTTTCAGCTTCTTTTCGGATATCTTTGCAGTCTGTGTTTTTTCTGTTTTCTCTTTGTTGTTTTTTACAGTTCCGTCCTCCAGCACTTCATTTTCATCTTCTGCCTGTTTCTTTAAAATCAGACGGTAAGTATCTTCATCCTCAACCGCCAGCGTCTTTTCTTCTTCCCCATTTGCCATATATCCGATTGGAAATAATAGCTCCATCTGATTGATAAGCCATTTTTCAAAGGATTCTTTTCCTGTTTCTTCTATATACATAAGTTCCGGCATATGCAGCTTCCAGGCACATTTTAAAATTTCCCGGTTCACATATTCTCTTCCTTGATATGGATACTTTGTTTTTCTGGCAAGCATAGTTCCTGCCCATGCAGCGGCAAGCAGGCATACTGCCATCAGGACCATTACTGCCATGCTTTTTCGCTGCCTCTTTCCGGAAGTTCTTCTGCACCAATTTTTCATCTCTTCTCTTTTCTCATATCTTTTCTTAACACTATATGATGTGCAATTTTTAAATATGTGCCTGTCCGGCAGCAAGAGCATTTAACGCTTCCGAGATTGTATAGCTTGTCCGCTCCATCGTTTCATCGATATCTTTCGGTGTAACAAACATCCCATACAGATACGGCGGAATCAGATGTTCTTTATTTTCTCTCATTCCTTCGTCCCGGCATTTTGCAACATATTCTTCGATAGAATCACCTACAATCGTCGCGGCATCAACAACAGTCGGGACACCAATGGCGATTACCGGAACCCCCACCGTCTCCTCTGTGATCGCGTTTCTGTGATTTCCAACGCCGGAGCCCGGCGCGATTCCGGTATCTGCAATCTGGATTGTCCGGTTCAGCCTTCTCACACTTCTTGCAGCAAGCGCATCGATCGCAATTACAAAATCCGGTTCTGTCTCTTCCACAATTCCCCGCACGATCTCTACTGTCTCCATCCCGGTCTGTCCCATGACACCCGGTACAACTGCACTTACGAGCCGGTCCGCCTCCCCGCCAAGTGCATATTTTCCATATTCTTTCACCAGATGTCTTGTAATATCCAGATGCTCAACAACAAGCGGTCCCAGTGCGTCTGGCGTGACATTCCGGTTACCCAGTCCAATGATCAGAATACTCTGTCCATCTTCCTTCTCTGGCAGGCACCCCTCAAGTACTTCCATTAATTTCCCTGAAATCTCTCTGTGATAGCTCTCATCTGCTTCTGCCATTTTCGGTGCTTCCAGCGTGATATAATTTCCTACTGGTTTTCCCATCACTGCAGCACCGTTTTCTGTCTCAATCCGTACTGTCGTCACACGCACTTCACACATGTCATCATAGGTTTCTTCCACAGCAACTCCAGGAATCTCAATCTGATCCGAGACAAATCGTTCTCTCTGCTCCAGCGCAAGATCCGTCCGCACATTATATCGATCCATCATTTTTGTTTCCGCCTTTCTTCTACATTTTTTCACCTGTATTTCCTAGTTTTTACAAATAATTGATAAATATGTATTGACAGAAAAGCTTTCGTGACATAAAATAAGTTCGTATGTTTCGTTAGAACGTCCGTGTCCGGATCTAACGAACTGGAAAATCGACAACAGATCGAAATATTTAATCGGAGGTGGACAGATTGGCTAACATCAAATCTGCAAAGAAAAGAATTTTAGTAAACGAAACAAAGGCTGCTAGAAATAAAGCAATCAAATCTAAAGTTAAAACTTATGTAAAGAAAGTTGAGACTGCAGTAGCAAAGAAAGATGCTGAAACAGCTAAAGCTGCTTTAAAAGATGCCATTGTTGAAATCAACAAAGCTGGAAGCAAAGGTGTTTATCACAAAAATACATGCTCCAGAAAGATTTCCCGTTTAACAAAAGCTGTTAACGGAATTGCTTAATTATAGAATGACATATTAAAAAAACAGCCATACCGTCATGTGGCTGTTTTTTTGTTGCTGTTTTCTCCGTCAGGAACTGTCAGCGACAGTTCCGCCGAGGTTGTTTTTAATGAATATAACTTCTATTCTAACTTAGAATATCCAAAGCTGTTCACAAGCGCTTCTACCCTCTCGCCCTTCTGGCACATTGGACAATTCAGAGAATCATAAGCATGATATGCCGGTACGTCTGCACTTGTGAAGATTGTCTTAATCTCCATTCCAGCAACTTTTGTAACAGCACTGAAGATCGAACATACTCCACATACATTTCCACCATAATAAAGAACAGACTCAATGGCACGCATGATTGTCTTTCCGGTTGTAACAGATGCAGCAAGGATCAATACCTGTTGATTCCTAATCATACGTAGTTTGTTATCACGGAACATGATCTGTCCCTGCATATTGTACTCCGGTGTGATCACAGAAATATTATTCCCCGCACTCAGAGACATCTGGCTCGAATTCGCAAGATGCTCTGCCATAAATGTTCCGATCACTTCTGTCTCATCCAGACATACAATCGTATCGATCGTTGCATTCGTCATATATGCATTGGCTAATTCCTTCGCTGTCTCTTTTGCATTGTTATGACGAGTCTTGACTGTTGACATATCGATATATGTATTCAGATGCGAGTTACTCGTCGCAAAATGTCCTTTCATAATTTTAATACGTGCTTTTGGATTTCTGGTGGATCTTAAGTCTTCTAATCTGCTATCCATGATGCTCACCACTCCTTTCTAAATCTATATCCAGATTACCACGAAAAAAGGACGGCGTAAAGATGAACTTTACACCGTCCGTTATTTCTTTTACAGTCAGATTTTAAACGCTTCGACTTACTGATTAATTGTTGATCAGTTTGTCTTCTCCGTTCCAGCTGTACAGTTTTCTGATCTCTTCTCCGACTTTCTCTGATGGATGCTCGGAAGCAAGTTTTCTCATTGCTTTGAAGTGTACCTGACGTCCTGCTGGTGACATATCTACTAAGAATTCTTTTGCAAATGTTCCGTCCTGGATGTCTGTCAGGATCTGTTTCATAGCTTTCTTTGTATCTTCTGTGATGATCTTCGGTCCTGTAATGTAATCACCATACTCAGCTGTGTTAGAGATAGAATATCTCATTCCTGCGAAACCGCTCTGGTAGATCAGGTCTACGATCAGTTTCATCTCGTGAATACACTCGAAGTAAGCATTTCTCGGATCATATCCAGCTTCGCAAAGTGTCTCGAAACCAGCCTGCATAAGTGCACAAACACCACCGCAAAGTACTGCCTGCTCACCAAAGAGGTCTGTCTCTGTCTCTGTTCTGTATGTAGTCTCAAGAAGACCAGCTCTTGCCCCACCAATTGCAAGACCATAAGCAAGTGCACGATCCCATGCTTTTCCCGTAGCATCCTGCTCTACAGCGATCAGACAAGGAGTTCCTTTACCAGCCTGATACTCACTTCTTACAGTATGTCCCGGTGCTTTTGGTGCGATCATTGTTACATCGACATTCTTCGGTGGTTTGATACATCCAAAGTGAATGTTGAAACCATGAGCGAACATTAACATGTTACCTTCCTCAAGGTTTGGCTCGATGTCTTTTTTGTACATATCAGCCTGTAACTCATCGTTGATCAGGATCATGATGATATCAGCCTGTTTTGCTGCTTCTGCTGCTGTGTATACTTTGAATCCCTGAGCTTCAGCTTTTGCCCATGATTTACTTCCTTCATAAAGTCCTACGATAACATCACATCCTGACTCTTTTAAGTTCAGTGCATGTGCATGTCCCTGGCTACCATAACCGATGATAGCAATCTTCTGTCCGTCTAATACAGATAAATTACAATCTTCCTGATAAAAAATTCTTGCTGCCATTTTAGCATTCCTCCTAAATAATATAATAAATTTTTATTGTGTTATAAATATATCATTAAACGAAAGTATCTTTCGTTTAATACCATAAAGTATCACTCCTGTGTGAGTGTCTCTACATTGCCGTCCTGGTCGATGAGTGTTACATCTTTCATGCCACGGTTCAGACCTGTAATTCCGGTTCTTGCAAGTTCCAGAATATCATACCCTCCCAGAAGATTTAAGAAAGCATCCAGCTTGGACTGTGTACCGGTAAGCTCAACCATCAGGGAATCCTTCTCCACATCAACGATCTTCGCACGGAAAATATCGGCTACTGAGATGATCTCTGAACGCTCCGACTTGTTTGCCTTTACCTTAACCATAATCAGTTCACGGTAAACGGAATCTGACGGCTCCAAAACCTTAATCTCAATAATGTCTTCCAGCTTTCTGACCTGCTTTTCAATCTGGGATAAAATCAGTTCATCACCACTTGATACGATTGTTATCCTTGTAAACCTTGGATCAGCGGTAACGCCTGCTGTAATGCTATCAATACTGTATCCCCTTCTACTGAACAATCCTGAAATCCGACTTAAAACTCCTGGATTGTTGTCAACTAATAATGAAAAAACTCTCTGCATGACTGCACCTCTCTTTCGTTATATTTAAAAAACAGAGTGCGTTCTGTTTTTATATAATAGCAATACCCGTCACTTTTGTCAAGCATATACGAATATCTTTTTTGTTTTCTTTTTTATTTCTCTTTTATTTACCTGCTCCTACGACCACGATTCCGAAATATAAGCGATTACTTCTTCCTTTTTCTCCTGCCTGATAATCTCATCCGCAATCTTTTTTATCATCTTTTCTTTGTCTTTTTTTAAGTTCCCGCGCACACGGAATTCAATAAAATCATGAAACCCGTCATAAGCAAGATCCATTGGTTCCAACTCTTCCAGCAACAGCTTTTCTTCTTTCAGATTCTCCAATTCTGTTGCCGGTTTGAAATTGCCGTTCCGAATCTCCTGATATAACGGTGCATCTGTATGTAAAAACATAGAGAAATTAATCACTCTTTCCGGCTTTGTCTCATTTAAGAATGCCGCTAATGCCCTGGCATTTTCCATGCCTTTTCCATGTCCTGCAACTCCTGTCATAATATGTGCGTCAAATACAATACCTGCGTCCTGTATTCTTTCAATTGCCTTTTCCGCCTGAGAAATCGTATGATCTTTTTTCATAAAAGCAAGCACCTCTTCCAGACCACTCTCAATGCCCAGATACAGATGCTCCACTCCCAAACTATGTAATTGTTCCAACTCTTCCGGTGACTTTGCAAGGATTCCTGTAACGGTTGCATCCATGCGTACAGATGGCCCTTCCGGAAAATATTTTCTGACAAGCTTAAGGATCTCTGCCAGTTCTTCCGTCGGGAGATCAAATGCATTGCCATCGCCTAAAAATACGGCTTTGGGCTTTCCTCCGGCTTCTTTCACACGGATCAGATCATGTTCTACCTGGGCAAGTGGAAGTTTACGGAATTTTAAATGTTTGAATAATGTGCAAAACCTGCACCGGTTATAAGAACATCCTACCATCACCGGCAGCATATAAGATGAACGCTCCATAGGTGCGCGGCAGATCTGACCTTCATATTCCATATGCATCCCTCTCTTTCTTTTTTGGATGCATTCTATTATATCATGTTTTTCTATAAATCTGCCATCTTTCCGAGAATCCTGAAATAAAATCTTTCTTGTTCTTTAACTCTTTTCATTTCTTCCAGGATCTTTCCATCTTTCAAAAGGAGAATCCTGTCACAGTAGCTTGCCATTTTCGGATCATGTGTCACCATAATAATCGTTTTTTTATACTCCGTATGAATCCGTTTTAATGTGTCAATAACAAGTTGTCCGGAATGGGAGTCGAGATTCCCTGTCGGTTCATCTGCAAGAATCAGTTCCGGATCATTGATCAGTGCCCTGCAGATTGCCACTCTCTGACGTTCTCCACCGGATAATTCATATGGATTTTTCTGAAGCAGTTTTCCAATTTCAAATTGTTCTGCCAGATTTTTTGCTTTTTTTTGCATCTCTTTCACCAGACTTTTCTTCAGAATCATTGGGAGCATAATATTTTCTTCCACAGACAGGCTGTCCATCAAATAAAAGTCCTGAAATACAAATCCAATCTTCTGATTCCTTATTTCTGCCAGTTTATCACCATATAGAGAATCCGTATCTTCTCCCGCAAACTGTATTTTTCCTTTTGTCGGCTTATCAATCATACCCAGATTTTTTAAAAGTGTTGTTTTTCCACAACCGGATTTTCCCATAATTCCGACAAATTCACCCTGCTTCACTTCAAATGAAATTCCTTTTAACACTTTTACATCTTCTTCACTTTCTTTCCATGTCGATTTTCTATAATTCTTAATAAGATTTTCTACTTTTATAACGCTCATCTTCTATTTCCTTCCTCCACTCTCTTTGCAACCCATTTTTTTAATAGTTCAAGCATGACTTCTGTAAGCAATATATATCCTGCTGACAGACAGCCCCAGTAAATCCATACTTCTTTTCCATGCACAACTCCAAGATAAGATTCCCGTATTTTCTCCATCTCTACATAACCGGCAGAGAGCAATAACACAGCAGCCGTCGTAATTTCCGGAAGAAGTTTTACTTCCCATGCAAGCGTTCTTTTCTTCATTTTCTTTGTAATCCCCATACATGACAGGAACTCATAACGTTTCCTGTAATCCGGCAGTTCAGATGCCATCTTTACAAATAACGCAAAGTTTCCACTTACAAGCAATGCAAGAAAAAAGAACGCTTTATTTGATAATTGAAAGAGCAGGCTTTTTTCCAGCTCTGTTACAAATGTTGCAGTTACATAAAGTGTTTTCTGTACTTCATCTGTCAGTCCATAGTCCTGATTTCCATATTTATTTACATATTTCTGTAATTCTTTCGTTCCCTGTTTTTCTGTACGATCCGGAAATGAAAATAAATATAACAGATCCGGTTCTTCTTTTTCTTTTTTTAATTTCTCATGCCATTTATTAAAATAATTTTCAGAAAATACTACAACATTCTCTGCCTCTACACCGATCCTGTATTTTCCGAACCAGTTTCCTGCTTCGATTCTTTTCATTCTGTACAGATGATCCCTGTCTTTACTTGCAATCGGATGATTGGACTCCGGACTGACATATTCATCTTTTCCCTTATCAAAGCTGCCAGGCATCAGCCATGTGTATCCTTTGCGTCCATAATCCATCGCTCCCATGGTTACTTTTTTCCCATTGTAGGTTTTGTATTCATTTTGAATATATACAATCTCTTTATTCTTAAGATGAACCTGTTTTCCGGATAACTGCTCATATGTTTTCTCTGAAATTCCAACCAATTCAACACTATAACCACTCACCCGGATCATTGGAAATTTTTTTACACTTCCTTTGTATTCCTTTACACACTGATTTACAAAGTTTTGATTTTCTCCTGTATCTTTTCCCATCCATACTGCATCGTACGGAAAATATTTTTCCTGCCCTGAAATTGGAAGAATCTCTGCAATCTGTACACCGCAATAACCAACCGCTGCAAACTGTACGGTAAATATCATTAAGAAAAACAACATATTACTTTGATATCGGCTGTACAATCCATTTAATCCGAGAAGATGTTTCAGATAAAATTTTCTTCTTTTATGTAGTATCTCTAGCAAGATCCCTCCACCAAATAAAACTACAAAAAATGTTCCAAAATTCAAAAATAAATGAGAATACAGATATCCATAATCCAATGAATATCTGGCATAGATCCAATATCCTGCCGCTATAAGCAAAACTCCTGCTACTGTAAATACCAGCCACTTTCTGCTCTGTGGTTTTTTCTCTTTCTTCTTTCCATCATTCATCAGATCCTGCAGTCCATGATTATCTGCCCACACAAGCAGGGAAAATGCTACCGCAAGGAATACTGCCACGCTTAATTTACATGTATCCATATAGACAGAGACTGTAATCGGAACACGACGTATATATTCCGAAAAAAAATAATGCCATGCTTTCAAAACACCTCCAAGCATAAGCCGTCCTGCAAGCATTCCGGCAAATAAAGTTCCCAGGCAGCCTGAAAAATACTCAAAAAGAATCATTCCATACATTTTACGCCGTTTCATTCCAAGTACATAAAACAACTGATACTCTCTGAGTCTTAACCGCATAAATTTCTGCATAGAATATGTCATAATCGCCACACTGAAAATGCAGACCAGAATACATGCAAACATAACATCCTGTATCGTTCCAAAATCTGCAGATGCATCCTTCATAATTACTTTCGATACAGAATACAAGCCTAAAAACACAAAAAATTCTGCGACTCCTATAATGTTCCCTGTAAAATAGACAAAATAATTTTTCCAACTGCTTTTGAAATTTTTTAAAATAATCTGATATAACAAAAACCCACCTCCATCAGTTACTTATCCTTTTCTAAGAATAAGCACACTGACAGAAGTGGGCAATACCCTCGCCATAAACGGTATTTTTCAGGACATGAAAAAGGAAACCTGTACTTCGAATCTGTCCTTTGTGACCAGATATCTGATTGTTCCTTCATATTTTTCAACAATGCGTTCTACACTTATAAGACCGTAGCCATGGAATTTTTGATTCTCTTTCTGGGAAATCCATCTTTTTCCTTCCCTCACCGGCTGTTTTTCCATACTGTTAGCAATGTTTATAAAAAGCATATTTCCCGGATTCTGTATTTCTGTTTTTATCCATTTTTCTCCTTTTTCAACTTTTTCACTTGCTTCCAGCGCATTATCCAGCAGATTGCCAAATAAAATACAGATTTCATTTTCTTCCAATACAAATTTTTCAAGTGAACAGGCGGTTATCTTCCATACAATTTTCTTTTTTTTTGCCATATGCATCTTCAGATTCAGCAGAAGATCCAGTGGCTGACAAGTCGTCCATGGATAGAACTTCACAGATTCATACTCCGGTGTAATCTTATCCAGATAACTCCGAAGTTCTTTCCAGTCCTGCCTCTTCTCATATTCTTTTAATAAGAGCAGATGATTTTTCATATCATGATTGATTCTCCGGTTCTCTTCCAGTGCTTCTTTCAGATTTGCATAATTATTTTCCATCATCGTATTTTGAAATTCAATCATCTGATTCTCTCTTTGCAGGCTTTCATAGCGGAAAATAAATTTACTGAACTGCCATAACAGCCAGATCAGCAGGAGTGCTATTACATTTGCAGTCACAATATTCTGAAAATACCATTTGGTTCCTTCACCCATCAACATCAACTGATAGATCAGAATTACAATATGTAAACCTGCTCCAAATGTTACAATCAGTCCTTTATATTCCTCTGCGATTCTCTTTATGGTTTTCTTTTTGCAAATAAAACAGACATAACCAAGAAATATTACACCCGCGATCAGGCAGCTTACTGTTTTTGGCAGCATGTCCAATTTCCACATCTTGGATGGATTCTGGCTTGTTCCCTGCATCAGAACTGCCCATGATGCAATAAATACTTCCAAAAAACTTAAACCACCATAGCAAACAGCAGGTACTCCAAATGCAAATGCGTACGCCTCTGTGCCAAGTGCAACACAAATAAAGCCGCACAGTGTGAGTAAGAACACTGTCAGATACATTCCGATCGGATACTCTTTACCTGCCACAAGTAAAACCACAGTTCCCACACTTCCGGCATATATAAATCTGTCTGCTTTTCTTCCTGCCGTTGTTGGCATTCCCTGTTTCATCAAATATGCAGACATCAGTGCCTCCAGAACTGCAAGTATAATAATAATGCTTCTATATCCCATGATATCTTTTCTTCCTCTCCCAGTACTGTCTGACACATTCTTTTAATTCCATCAGATGCCTTCTTGCAATTCTTACTCTCACACCGCCGGAAAGTTCAAGTTCCATTCCGTGTATCTGTATGACTTTCTCTATATTGACAAGGCAGCTACGGTCTGCATATACAAAATCTCTGTGCTGTAATTCCTCCCACAACGTTTTCATATTGATCTGTTCTCTGTAAACCTTATCCTGTGTGTAATACTCTACATATTTCTTTCCTTTTGCTTTCTGAATATAAAGAATATCTCCATATCGGATTTTCTGCATACCTTCTATCGTTTCAAGCACGCGGTATGAGTCTTCTTCCTCTCTCCGCTGCTGCAATATATTTCTTAAAACTTCTGGTATCCGAACTTTCATCTCTTCTTTCAGAATATACTGATATGCATCCAGACGGTAACTTTCAATCGCAAACTCTTCATGTGATGTAATAAAAATGAGGGGAATTGCTTCCCCCTTTTCCTGTGCACGTTTCTTGTTCAGCCACTTTCCGAGTTCAATTCCATTCATCGTATCCATCTCGATATCAGAAAATACGGCAAGATATTTTTCATCCTTTTTCACAGATTCCAGAAATTCTTCTGCCATACAAAACAACCGCACATTAATCTTATCTGTCATATTCTTTTGTTTCAGCGTCTCTGTTACATATCTTCCGATAACCTTTAACATCTGCACTTCATCATCTATGACTGCTATACTTTTCTTTTCTGTTTTTCTCATAAATTTATCTGTTGCCTTCTAATTCTGCCAGCTTTCTTCGAAGCAATTCCACCTCATTTCTGGCTTCATCCAGCTGCCCTTTCGTTTCATCCAGCCGTCCTTTCGTTTCATCCAGCTGTCCTTTCGTTTCATCCAGCTGTCCTTTCGTTTCATCCAGCTGTCCTTGGGCTTCATCCAGTTTTCCTTTCGTTCCAACCAGCTCATCCTTCGTCTCATCTAATTCCTTCTGCATGTCATCAATCATTAACTGCACTGTATTACGATCCATCTCCAGTAATTCCTTTGAAAACATAGCCATCACCTCTTCTATATTCCGGCACATATCATAGATCTGACTGTACAAATCTTTAAAATCCGGATACTTCTCAATGATTGCGATGATCTCTTCCGGTCTGTCCATACATAGGAAAGCAAGCCACGCTTCCAGACGATTCGCAATCTTTATTTCTCCATTTTTATTGTGCTGAATCTTCTGAAAAATGTCAAGCGGAACAAATAAATATTTTTGAAGCAGATTCATTTCCAGACCAGTATCTGACTCCTGCTCAAACCGATGTATATATGTATCTGGAAAGTGTTTAAATTCTTCCAGCTGCACTACCATATCCATGATCAGCAGACTATTTTCATCTGCAAGTCTTCAAGAAATTCCTTCCTTCTTTCTTCTCTCCAGCTATAAAACATATCCTTCAACTGTTTGTCCTTCTCAATATCCTTCATTACTTCTTCCCGTGAACGGATCACCGGAAAATACTGACGTAATTTGTTTGTCATGGCAAACGCTCCTCTTCCTGATGCAGTCATAAAACTTTCCTGCATTTTTCATCGTTACTTTTTACATCTTGTTACAAACTAATTTTTTACTAAAAATCAAATTAAATATTTAAACAAATATTACATATCAAAGGCAAACTGACATCGTAACATCTTCACATGACACTCAGCAATCGTTTCCCTCTAAAATTAAAGTTTCTGGATTTTGCTCCAAACCGGAGCATTTGAATATTCGTATTTTCTAATACAAATAGAATCTCTTTAGAACTATAAGATATAACTTGTGTTTACTTTACCAGAAAAGCCCACAAAACACAAGTTGTATTTTGCAGGCTTTCTCTCCTGAAATTATTTTCAATTATTTTTCTTCCGGTGCCGGCACTCCTTTTTCTTCATCTGCCTCGTAAGAGAAAAAATCAAAATCGGCATAATGTTTATGCAATACACGGTCTGCACATGTAAGACCTACAAATGTTCCTGTGAACTCACCATATTTACAATACTCATCAGAGAACTTCGTTGTGTCAAATGTCCTTCCGATTCTTGTATAATTCTCACCGTCATAACTCCACTCGAACCAAAGCTGCCTTCCCTCAATCCGAAGTCTCAGATAAATCGGAACATCCTCCACTGCAATTCTCGTATCCAGATATTCTGTCTTTTCTCCATTTTCAAGCTGGATGATCGACAGTGCACTTCCACCCAGTGTCTGACTGTAATATTTACGCAGATTAATATAATTCATATTATCGTAATAAATGATCAGTCCGGCACTGTGCTGGTATACTTCCGGCTTGTATTCCATCTTTGTTGTAACCGTTGCATAGACACTGGTCAGTTTTCTTGCAAGGATACTGACCTTATTCAGCGATGTTCTGGACTCCTGTCCGCGGATTCTCACATAACCCGGACGGGCTTTTACATCAGCAAAACTCTGTGGCATAATACGTGGTGCATAATACCAGTTTCCAAGCTCCTCACCGTCAAAATCATCAAAATCCGGAATCTGTGGAACCGGATATTCCGGCAGTTTGCTTTCTTCTACATATTCTTTCGCCAGATTATCTCCATCTGCCATGCGAAGCCATCCGTCTTCGGTCCACTCCATTTTCTGTATTGCTGTCTCTCTTCCAAGCGTGCAGCGAAGCTCCGGTGCAAACGG
Source organism: Dorea sp. OM07-5 (assembly GCF_003481355.1). NCBI lineage: Bacteria > Bacillati > Bacillota > Clostridia > Lachnospirales > Lachnospiraceae > Dorea > Dorea sp. OM07-5. The sequence goes on from NZ_QUKZ01000005.1 coordinate 118,665, forward strand.
TCTGGAACAGAGATGTACCAGATAAACCTCGCCAAGAGAAGTTTCTACATAACTTCCGTGACCGGATTTCTGCAGAACGCTGTCCGGATTGAAATATTTCGGTTTCAGATGATCCGGATCATGTCTTTCATTCGACTCGCCCGGAACACTTGTTACGATCGGATTCTTCGGATCCCCCTCATATGGTCCCCATACATTTTTGGATCTTCCCATCGTCACGCAGTGATTGTATCCGGTTCCGCCTTCCGCACACATAATATAATAATAACCATTTCTCTTTGTAAGATGCGGTGCTTCGATACATCCTCTATCTGTACCGCCGCGCCAGATTCGTTTCGGATATCCGACTACTGCCTTTTCTTTCGGAGAATACTCAACCAGACAGATCACACCCGGTTTTTCATATCCTTCTCTTGTCTCCCACTCCAGAGAAACAATCCATTTTCTTCCGTCATCGTCGTGAAGAATAGAAGCATCAAATCCTGCGGAATGTAAATAAACCGGCTCACTCCACGGTCCACGAATGTCTTTTGCTGTTACAAGATAATTGTCTACATCAAAATATCTTGCATTCATGGAATTCATCACACCATATACGACATAGAACAGATCTTCCTCTTCACAGTAAGTAAGGCACGGCGCCCAGATTCCTTTTGCTGATGGAAGTTTTTTCAGATCTACCTGTTCATCTGTCAGCACATGTGTATACAGCTCCCAGTTTTTCATATCCTTTGAATGATAAATCGGGATTCCCGGCATCCACTCAAACGTGGATACCGCAATATAATAATCGTCTCCTTTTCTGCAAATACAAGGATCCGGATTAAAACCTTTGAAAATCGGATTCTTAATCATTGTCCGCGACACCTCTTCCTTCTTTTAAGTCTGTTACGATTCCATCGTATTCTTTATCCAGTTTGTAGAAGCACATGATCGCTACGATCAATACTGCTGATAACACCGGAATGTAGATAAATAACGCATTGATCGCTGTCAGTGCAGATGCACTCTGTGCTACCGCTTTTTCTGCATATCCTCCAAGTGCCAAAATCCATCCGAGCATAGCGGATCCAAGACCATTTCCGACTTTGAATCCAAAGCTTGAAGCACTGTTGATCAGTCCTTCTGTACGATATCCGGTCTTCCACTCTCCATATTCGATCGTATCCGATACAATCGCAAACATGCAGGAAGAAATTCCGGCATTACCAACACCTTTTAATCCAGATGCGATCATGATTCCGATATAACTTGTTCCGACAAATGCAAACATTGCAAATCCGAGTCCATAGATGATTGCTCCGAGAATCAGCATATTTCTCTTACCGATCTTCTTAATGATAAATGCGGTAAAGAACATTGCCACGATCTGTACGATACTTGCTACAAGATTCATCGGTCCGACCAGATTTGGATTTTTCAGTACAACTTTTGCATAATAAACAGCAGCTCCGCCGTTCAGAGAATAAATGATGAAAATAAATACCAGTGTCAGTGTGATCATGATCCAGTATTTATTCTGGAATAGTAAGCGAATTCCTTTGAAGAACGGGATCTTCTCCTGCTTTGTATATTCAGAAGGTTTTACTCTCTCTTTCGTTCCTGTAAATGTAATTAAAAAAATGATAACTGCAAGTACTCCGAACACTGCAAATGCTTTCGTCCATGCAGATGCGTTATTTCCAAATGCCTGTACAAGCGGAAGTGTCAGGTTTGTGATGATCAGCGTTCCGGTTGTTGCAAGGATCATACGGAAAATACTTAAAACAGATCTCTCGTACTGCTCCTGTGTGATCAGAGCATTCAGGGTTGCATATGGTACATTGATCGCTGTATAGATCACAGACGATACTAAGTTATATGTAATGAAAATGTATGCGATCTTCTCTGTCTGCCCCAATCCTGACGGTACACTGAACAGGAGGATTCCGGCAATTGCAAACGGAATTGCCATCCGTAAGATCCACGGTCTGCATTTCCCCATTTTGGATTTGGTACGGTCTACGATCACTCCCATGATCAGATCCGTAACACCGTCAAAGATACGTGAAACGAGCATGATCGTTCCTACGATACCGGCACTGATATGCACATAATCTGTGTAGTAAAACAGCAGAAATGCTGACATTGCGGAATAAATGATGTTACATCCCAGGTCTCCGCATCCATAGGAAAATCTTTCCCAGAAACTGATTTTCGTCGTTTTTTGTTCCATTTTCTCTCTCCTTCTTATGTATGCTTTTCTTTCTATCTGCATTTATCATAACAGGCATTTTTCATCTTTAGAACAAACAAAAGCGACCTAAAAATAGGACGATTCCGACTTTTTATTTCTCTCTCGATTTCTTTCTTGCCTCTTTGGGAGTACATCCATAATTTTCTTTGAATGTACGCATGGCAACACGGTAATTGGTACATCCGTGTGCTTCAAAAATTTCTCCGATAGAAGCGTCTGTTACAAGTAATTCTTCATGCACCTTGGCAATCCGGATCGCATACAGATATTCCATCAGTGTCATACCAATCTGCTTCTTGAAAAATCTTGCCAGATAATCTTCACTGTATCCAAAATGTGCGGCAATCTCCGGGACAAGACATTTTTCTCTGTGATGCTCTTTTAAGTAGACCATGATCTCATTTACACGTTCCAGATTTTTCTGATTACGGTCTGCTTCTTTTCTTACAATTTTTTTAGAGTAAGAATGAGCCAGCGTGTACAGAAGTTCATACAGCAAACTGTTAAAACGCAGCAGATAAGCCTCCGGACGGATATCGTAGACAATATGCATATCTTCAAAGATTTTCTTCATCTTCTGAAGTCTTGTCTTATCAATCTCATTTTCCGGATGCATATCCACTTCAAACTGATACAATTCAATATCCGGAATGTACTTAGTAAGCATCTCTTTCGGGATCTGTAATACAAGAGCCCTGTTCTTCCCACTCAATACGGAATGCATCACCCTGGAATTAATAATATTAAATTCTCCTGCCTGCAGCACATTTTTCTGGTTCTCGGTCGTCACGGTAATACTTCCTTCCAGCATATACACCAGCTCCAGACTGTCATGCCAGTGCGGTGCGACATAACTTCCTTCATCTACCGATAAATAAAACCGTACTTCCATATCCGGGTTACGCGATACAATTTCGTGACGCATAATTTCAATCCTTTCCATTTTTGTAAAGTATAACACATACTGCGTAAAAACAAAAAGAAGATATTCTATGTTATATGAATCATCAGCCGCATGAATTAGCTGCTTTAATACTTTATGAAATATAATATGAAAAATCAAGAAAAAATATATGAATATGCTATAAAAGAAATGGTTAGTCACAGCATTAAAGATGTTACAGAATCTGTTTATACAGTTCGAGATCTCGAATGGCTAAGAAACGACATGGAGAAGTTAGAATAAAACGGCTGAAAAGTGTTACTAATACCGTGTTACTAATACGTTACTAATATGTTACTAATCAACCGCTTTTTCTTATCTTTTATTCAATTCTACTAAGTCGAAAACCCTTGTAAATTGGGCGTTTCTTAGAATTTACCTGACTTTGCAGCTTCCTCGATGGAAACGGCTACAGCTACAGTCATACCAACCATCGGGTTGTTACCTGCGCCAATCAGTCCCATCATCTCAACGTGAGCCGGTACAGATGAAGATCCAGCGAACTGTGCATCAGAGTGCATACGTCCAAGTGTATCTGTCATACCGTAAGAAGCCGGTCCTGCTGCCATGTTGTCCGGGTGAAGTGTACGTCCTGTACCACCACCGGAAGCAACTGAGAAATATTTCTTACCCTGCTCGATACATTCTTTTTTGTATGTACCTGCAACCGGGTGCTGGAAACGTGTCGGATTTGTAGAGTTACCTGTGATAGATACATCTACACCTTCTTTGTGCATGATTGCAACACCCTCACGAACATCGTTGGCACCATAGCAGTTAACTTTAGAACGAAGTCCTTCAGAGTAAGCGATTCTCTGTACTTCTTTCAGTTCTCCTGTATAATAATCATACTCTGTCTGTACATATGTGAATCCGTTAATTCTGGAAATGATCTTTGCAGCATCTTTTCCAAGTCCGTTCAAGATAACACGAAGAGGTTTCTTACGAACTTTGTTTGCTTTCTCAGCGATACCGATTGCTCCTTCAGCAGCTGCGAATGATTCGTGACCTGCCAGGAATGCGAAACAATCTGTATCTTCTTCCAGAAGCATCTTTCCTAAGTTACCGTGTCCAAGACCTACTTTACGCTGATCAGCTACAGATCCCGGAATACAGAATGCCTGAAGGCCTTCTCCGATTGCTGCCGCTGCGTCTGCTGCTGTCTTACATCCTTTTTTGATTGCGATTGCTGCACCTACTGTGTATGCCCAGCATGCATTCTCAAAACAGATTGGCTGAATACCTTTTACCTGATTGTATACATCAAGTCCGGCATCCTTTGTGATTTTCTCTGCTTCTTCGATAGAAGCAATGCCATAGCTGTTTAATACTTCATTGATTTTATCAATTCTTCTCTCATATGATTCAAATAAAGCCATTTAATTGTCCTCCTGAAATTTTACCTGATATGTAATACCTGTACGCTATCGCGATTATTCTTTACGTGGGTCGATGATCTTAACTGCATCTTCAACACGTCCGTACTGTCCTTTTGCTTTCTCCCATGCATCATTCGGTGTGTCACCTGCTTTGATGAAGTCTGTCATTTTACCAAGGTTTACAAACTGATATCCGATGATTTCATCGTGGTCATCTAAAGCGATACCTGTAACATATCCTTCAGCCATCTCAAGATAACGAGGACCTTTTGCTAATGTACCATACATAGTTCCAACCTGAGAACGAAGTCCCTTACCAAGGTCTTCCAGTCCTGCACCGATCGGAAGTCCGTCTTCAGAGAATGCACTCTGTGTTCTTCCGTATACGATCTGAAGGAATAACTCTCTCATTGCTGTATTAATCGCATCACAGACAAGGTCTGTATTCAATGCTTCCAAAATAGTCTTTCCCGGAAGGATCTCAGATGCCATAGCAGCAGAATGTGTCATACCTGAACATCCAACTGTCTCAACAAGGGCTTCCTGGATAATTCCTTCTTTAACATTCAGTGTCAGTTTGCAGGTTCCCTGCTGTGGAGCACACCATCCAATACCGTGTGTCAGACCTGAAATATCTTTAACTTCTTTTGCCTTTACCCATTTTGCCTCTTCCGGAATCGGAGCTGGTCCGTGATTTGCACCCTGAGCTACCGGACACATCATCTCTACTTCATGTGAATAAATCATTATAAAACTCCTTTCAACTATGTGTGTGTTTTCTCTTGTAGGCATTGTTATATGTTTAACGCCGTACTTGATTTTATTTTCTCATAAATTCTTTTACTCGTCAATTGTCACTTTTTATCAAATTCCGGCGCTTTCTGCGCCTTTTCTCTGCATTTTACCTGTCAAGTCCCTTCCAGAACGCTGTATCTGCAACGGAACTCTTAATTTCGTCGAATGTATACGGTGCTGTCACCCATGCATATTTTGTACTCTGCTTACCGGATGAAGCGCTTCCCATATTGAATCCGATCTCGATTCCGTCTTTGCTCACAAAAAAATTTGGAACATAAGCTCCTGTTTTGTCATTGCCTTCCAGTGCCTTTTTCATCTCAGCCGTAGTAAGGTCGGTAAGAAAACTGCTGTCACCGGTCTCTTTCTGCATGATCTTTGCCCAGTTTTCTACAAATGTGTCATCCAGCTTTACAATATCTCTGACTTCGTAAATTTTCCCGTCACGCAGACGGATATTTACAGTACGAAGATCTGTCTGATACTCGCTGTATTCACCTCTGGCACTTGTATCTTCAAATACAACACTGATAAACTCATTCGTTGCATAGGTCACTTTGCATTTTACATAACTGATCAGTGCCGGTGTGTTTGCTTCGATTACTTTCTGCTTGATCTTCTCATCCGGATGTGTGTAAATCTCATCCACGGTAGACATTGCACAGTTTTTTATTGTTTTATTAATTTTATCTGCATTCTTTCCTTTCAGACCACTGATCTGTGGATAAGCAACATTAAAATCAATGATTGTAGAAGTCTTTTCCGAATCACGGAAGCTGTATGTCTCATTTTTCACCTTGTAAGAAAGATTATCTGCCTTATAGGCTTCTATCTTATCAACGCCTGACACACTGCTTTCGTCTGTCTTGTTCTGGCTGTCTGAACCACTGTTTCCATTATTCTCATCATTATCGTATATATCATCCGAATCATCCCAGCTGTCACCGTCATCCTCATACGGCTGATCTTCTGTGATTCCTACGTCGTCTTTTGCTTTATAATAGATAAAACTTCCAAATAAAAATGCGCCGCCGACCGCTACGATCAAAAGTATGATCGCCGCAACAACTCCAACGATGACCGGTACTGCAGATCTCCGCTGTGGCATCTGTACCTGATGACTGTATGTTCCTGCTGGTCCCTGCCCGTTTTCTTCCGGTCCCGGGCCATAACTATAAGAGCCGCTTGAAGAACTGCCTGCACCGTAACCATAAGTATTCTGTCCCGGATTTCCGGTGCCGTAATGATAACTATACTGTCCGTATGCACTCTGCACCAGCTCCGCCTCCATCGGTACAAAACGGATTCCATCCTTTTCCTGTTCTTCTGTCACCTTGTGCATTCCAAGATGCTCGTATGTCTCTACAGCCTGTGGCGCAGCATTTACTGTAATCTTAGAAGTATGCACTTCTCTTGCCGCAAATGCAACAGCTGCCAGATAAAGCATACGTCCGATACCGTGTCTTTGAAATGCCTTTCGTACAAAGAACAGACTGATGTGCCCGCTGTTTGTAACTGCGATCATTCCACAAATCTGCACACCTTCAAACGCACCAAATATAGTCACTTCCTGCCGTTCAAACATCTCGCGGAAAGAGTCATAACTGATAAATTCATGGAAACGCCCGACGCCTTCATCAGTATATGCCGGTGCAACATCTTCTGCAAATACTTCTGCCGCCAGATGCAGTGCCGGCAAAAGTTCCTGTATCTGTATTTTTCTGATATTCATTTCGGATTTAACTCCTTTCTTTTACCAGTTCCTCCCGCAGGAATGTCAGAGCACGCACAACGGCATAATCTCTGTTTTTCGCACGATTTCCGGTAAAATGAAATTCTTTTACTTCTGTATGTCCCTTTACATAGCATCCAATATAAACCAGTCCGACCGGTTTCTCTTTGGTTCCGCCCCCAGGCCCTGCAATACCGGTCACCGCCAGTGCGGCATCTGCTCCGGCTGCTTTTGCTGCACCTTCTGCCATCTCTCTGGCAGTCTGTTCGCTTACTGCGCCGTATGCTTCCAGTGTCTCTTCTTTTACACCAAGCAGTTTGCTCTTTGCACGATTGGCATAAGTAATATAGCCTTCTTCATACACTTCCGATGCACCTGCAACATTCATGATCCGTCCTGCGAGCAGACCAGCCGTACAGGACTCTGCGGTTGTCACTGTCATCTTCTTCCCTTTCAGGAGTTCCACAACTGCATCTTCCAGCGTCACATCTTCTTCAGTTGTGTAGATTTTATCTCCGAATCTGTGGAACAGCTCATCCATCATCGGCTTCATTAAAGCATCTGCCTCTTCTTCACTCTTTGCTCTGGCTGTCACACGGAGATGTACTTCTCCTGTCTTTGCATAAGGCGCAAGTGTCGGATTGGTCTGTGTCTCCAGAAGATCCGTAATAACCGTCTCCACTCTGCTTTCTCCCATAGAGCAGATCTTCACCATTTTAGAATAAATACCTTCCGGTTGTAAGCCATTCAGATATGGAGCAATCTTTGACTCAAACATTGGTTTCAGTTCATTAGGAGGACCTGGAAGCAAAATCGCTGTCTTGTCGTTTTCTTCCAGTATCAGTCCGGGAGCCGTTCCATTGTCATTATCAACAACAACCGCGCCTTCCGGAACCATTGCCTGTTTCCAGTTATTTGCTGTAATATTGCGGTTGTGTACCCGTGCAAAATAATCTTCGATTCGGACTCTTGTACGTGCATCTTCGTACAGTTCTTTTCCAAATACTTTTGCTGTCACTTCTTTTGTCAGGTCATCCTTTGTAGGACCAAGTCCACCGCCAAGAATCACAATATCACTTCTTGACAGTGCCAGACGAAGCGCATCTTCCAGTCTCTTCTCATTGTCCCCGACAACACTCTGGTGATAGCAGGAAAGGCCCAGACCTGCACACTTTTCAGACAGATATGCTGCATTTGTATTTACGATATTTCCAAGCAGAATCTCTGTTCCGACAGAGATAAATTCAACTGTCACTTTACATTCCTCCCTGCGTAAGAACCTCAACATTTTTCGCAATATAATCAATTAAAGAAACAATGGTCAGAATCAGTGCTGCCCACATCAGGACTGTTCCGATCACATCAAATACCCCGCCCAGATCCATGATCATCACGATCACCATAAACATCTGTGAAACGGTCTTAAATTTTCCCCAATAACTTGCCGCAATGACAATGCCATTGTCAGAAGCTACAAGACGGAATCCGCTGATAATAAATTCTCTTGCGATAATAACGATTACAAACCATGCCGTCAGCTTGCCAAGCGGAATGAGACAGATCATTGCAGAACATACAAGCAACTTATCTGCAAGAGGATCCATGAATTTTCCAAAGTTTGTAACCAGACCTCTTGCTCTAGCAATCTTACCGTCCAGCATATCTGTAAGACTTGCCACGCAGAAAATAACAAGCGCGATCCATTTATTGGCTGCACCGCCTGCGTCCGTCAACATAAAAAAAACAAAGAAAGGTACCATGATAATTCGTAATACTGTCAGCTTATTTGGTAAATTCATTACAACAACTCTCCTATCAAATCATATTCTACTGCACCGGTCACTTTCACTCTTGCGAAATCTCCCGACATCAGTTCTTCATCTGTATTAATAAAAATCAATCCGTCAACGCCCGGCGCATCTTTGTAAGTACGTCCGACATATGCATTCTCATCTGCAACTTTTCCCTCGATCATGACAAGCACTTCTTCACCGATCATATCTTCTGCCTGTGCAAATGCAATCTCCTGCTGCAACTCCATGATCTCAGCCTGTCTGTCTTCTTTGACTTCTTCCGGTATCTGATCCGGCATCTCTGCCGCCGGTGTGTCTTCCTCCGGCGAATATGTGAATACGCCGAGCCGGTCGAATTCCATCTCGTCTACAAACGCTTTCAGCTCTTCGTGCTGCTCTTCTGTTTCTCCCGGAAAACCAGTGATCAGTGTTGTGCGAAGTGTGATGTCCGGAATTTCCCGTTTTAATTTTCCAATGATTTCTTCTAACTGTGCTTTGGAAGTTCTTCTTCCCATGCGCTTTAAGATTTCATCGTTAGCATGCTGAATCGGCAGGTCCAGATAATGACAAAGCTTCTTTTCTTCTTTCATAACCTGGATGAGATTATCATCAATCTCTTCGGGATAACAGTACAGAATACGGATCCAGCGAATTCCATCTACCTTGCACAATTCACGTAAAAGCTTATGCAGAGATTTTTCTCCGTAAATGTCTTTTCCATATAACGTTGTCTCCTGTGCCACAAGGATCAGTTCTTTTACGCCCTGTTCAGCCAGATCTTTTGCTTCCTGTATCAGCCGCTCCATCGGAACACTGCGGTAATTTCCACGAAGCTTCGGAATGATACAGTAAGTACAGTGCTTATCACAGCCTTCTGCAATCTTCATATAAGCATAATGTCCACCGGTTGTCACCAGACGCTTTGTATCGACAAGCGGAAGTGCATTCACATTTTCAAGTTCCACATGTCCGGCACCCGCCAGTGCTTCTTCCACTGCTTCTACAATCTTATCATAGGCTGTTGTTCCAAGAACCGCATCAACTTCCGGAATCTCATCAATGATCTCCTGACGATATCTCTGTGCCAGGCATCCGGTTACGATCAATGCTTTCAGTCGCCCTTCCGTCTTATATTCTGCCATCTCCAGAATCGTCTGTATACTCTCTTCTTTTGCATCGTGCACAAAACAGCATGTGTTGATCACAATGATATCTGCCTGTGTCTCATCATCTACAATCTGATATCCTTTTGCATCCAGGAGGCCCAGCATAACCTCAGAATCTACCAGATTCTTATCACAGCCCAGTGAGATAAATAATATATTCATTCTTACGTCTCCTCTTACTCTTTTATCAGAATTTATCCTTCTATCAGAAGAAAGGCAGATACCATCTGGCATCTGCCTTACATACATTACCTGTCAGACTCTATTCTTCCTCGTCTTCTGCTGCAATTGTAATCTTCGCCTGATTCAGCTCGTCAATTGCGATAGAAAGTGGCTTCTCTCCCGGCTTTGTATCTACTAACGGCATAGAACCATCGATGATCTCTCTGGCTCTTTTTGCTGTTGCCATAACGATAGAGTATCGGCTGTTGACAACCTTTGTCTCGCCTTCCTCGACGTCTTTGTTTACCACTTTCATTAAATCTGTGTAAGATGGGTGTAACATACACTATTCTCCTTTCAACTCTTCTTTCATATGTTCAATAAATGTGTGATTTCTGAAACTTCTTCTATGCTCTCCCTGAATGATCTCATGCATCTGCTGCACGCATTCCTGAAGATTGTCATTGATGATCAGATAATCGTATGCATCCATGCCTTCCGCTTCCTGTGCGGCTCTGCTTAAACGACTCTCGATCACATCCTGTGTCTCTGTGCCACGTCCTTCCAGACGTCTGCGAAGCTCTGCTGCACTCGGCGGAGTTACGAACAGTAATAATGTCTCCGGGAACTTTTCTTTCACTTTTAATGCACCCTGGATTTCTATCTCAAGAATCACATCTTTCCCTGCTTCTAACTGTTCTTCCACGTATGCACGCGGTGTACCATAGTAATTCTCCACGTATTTAGCATACTCTATCAGTTCATCTTTCGCAATCATTTTTTCAAATTCTTCGATCTCATGGAAGAAATATTCCCGTCCGTCTACCTCTCCAGGTCTCGGAGTTCTCGTCGTTGCTGATACAGATAAAGCATAATTATCATACTGCTTCAGCAGTTCTTTCATTAAAGTTCCTTTACCGGAGCCGGAAAATCCGGAAACAACAATGAGTATTCCTCTCTCTTTCATTTGCTCTTCCTCACACTTCTTATTCGATATTCTGAATCTGTTCTCTGACTTTTTCAATCTCTGTCTTCAGTTCGATTCCGATATTGGAAATCTCCAGATCATTCGCCTTTGACAGGATTGTATTCGCTTCCCTGTTCATCTCCTGCGCAATGAAATCCAGTTTACGTCCGATTCCACTGTCTTCTGATTCCAGCGTCTCTTTCATATGTACAACATGACTTCTCAAGCGTACCACTTCTTCATCGGTACAAATCTTATCTGCGAAGATCACAACTTCTGCTGCGATCCTGCTCTCCTCAATCTGTGTATCTTCGAGAAGTTCTTTTACTTTATTTTCCAACTTCTCACGATACTCCGCAATAATCTTCGGGGAACGCTCTTCAATCTGTTCAACCAGTGTCAGCAGATGATCCAGTTTTTCGATCAGATCTTTCTTAAGATTCTCTCCCTCCAGCGTTCTCGTCTCAACAAACTGCTTCACAGCACCGTCCAGTGCCTTCTTAAGTCCCTTCCACAGTTCCTCTTCGTCAACAGCCTGCTCTTCCATCGTAATGACTTCCGGATAACGTGAAAGCGCAGATACACGGATGTCATTCTCCAGTGAGAATTTTTCTTCCATCTGTTTAAAATAAGACAGATACTCAGTTGCCAGTGCCTCATTATATTTCAATACAACCTGTCCCTCTGAAGAATCCTCATAAGTGATAAATATATCGACTTTTCCTCTGTGTACACTTTTTTTTAAATGATTACGGATAGATGTCTCGAAAAAATTTAATTTCTTCGGCATACGGATATTGGCATCCAGATATCGATGGTTCACGCTTTTCATCTCAACTGTAAATTTACGTTCTCCGTCGGTCACTTCACAACGTCCGAATCCCGTCATACTCTTTATCATAATAGAAACCTCGTTCCTGTTTTATTAACGCTCTACATATTACAGACCGTTTTCCATCGTCCATTATAAGCCATTTGGAAAACAGAGTCAACTATGATATACTATACAAATGAGCCTGAAATCAGACAGAAAGGAGCTATTTTTATGGCATTTGACGGAACAACTGTTGCAGCAGTTACAAAAGAACTTACCGAGCAGCTCTCCGGCGGGCGGATTGCCAAGATCGCACAGCCGGAAACCGATGAGCTTCTCTTTACAATAAAGACACCACAAGGGCAAAAGCGCCTATATATCTCAGCCAGTGCATCTTTACCGCTTATTTATCTGACAAATGTAAATAAGCCAAGTCCGATGAATGCGCCGAATTTCTGCATGCTTCTGCGCAAACATATCGGAAACGGACGCATTACCAGGATCACACAGCCGGGACTGGAACGGATTATACAGATCCAGATCGAGCATCTGGACGATTTAGGTGATCTCTGCCAGAAGACACTGGTTGTTGAGATTATGGGCAAACACAGCAATATTATTTTCTGCGATGCAGACGGACGGATCATCGACAGTATCAAGCACATCTCCGCACAGATGAGTTCTGTACGTGAAGTATTGCCGGGCAGACCGTATTTTATTCCGGATACAATGGGTAAAAAAAACCCTCTGACGGTAGATGCTGATACTTTTATTTTCACATTAAAAGAAAAACCATGCCCGCTGGGCAAGGCGATCTATACAAGTTTCACAGGTATCAGCCCGGTAATCGCAGAAGACATCTGCTTTCTTGCCGGCATGGATTCCGGTATAACGCCAAAAGAATACGAAGACGATCTTCTGTTCCATCTGTATCGTCAGTTTTCTTATTATATAGAAGATGTAAAAGCAGGAAATTTTCACCCGGTCATCTACACAGATGGTGAGACGCCAAAAGAATTTTCTGCACTTCTGTTATCACATTTTGATACTTTTACAAAGCAGGAATACGATTCAATCAGCGAAGTACTCCATACTTACTATGCAACGAAGAACACGCTGACAAGAATCCGACAGAAAAGTGCAGACCTGCGTCACGTTGTCCAGACTGCATTAGAACGTGCACGTAAGAAATACGACCTGCAGAAAAAGCAGTTAAAAGATACTGAAAACCGGGAAAAATACAAAGTTTACGGAGAACTGATCAATACCTATGGATACAATCTTGCACCGGGTACAAAAGAACTGACAGCACTTAACTATTACACCGGCAAAGAGATCACTATTCCGCTTGATCCGTTCAAAACACCACAGGAGAATTCCCAGAAGTATTTTGCACGTTATAATAAGCAGAAACGTACTTTTGAAGCACTGTCAAAACTTCTCACAGAAACTGGTGACGATATCCACTATCTGGAATCGATTAGCAACGCTCTGGATATTGCCCGAAGCGAAGCAGATCTGGCACAAATTAAGGAAGAACTGATTGAAAGCGGTTATGTCCGCCGGAAATATACGAAAAAGAAAGTGAAATTAAAAAACAAACCAATGCACTATATCTCTTCCGATGGTTATCACATCTACGTCGGCAAAAACAATCTGCAGAACGATGAACTGACCTTCTCTTTCGCAAATGGCGGTGACTGGTGGTTCCACGCAAAAGGTGCTCCGGGTTCCCATGTCATCGTCAAAACGAATGGGGATGAACTTCCGGATCGTACTTTTGAAGAAGCCGGAAGACTTGCTGCATACTATTCCAAGAGCCGTGGCAGCGATAAAGTTGAGATTGATTATGTAGAGAAAAAACATGTAAAAAAACCAAATGGAGCCAGACCGGGATTTGTAGTTTATTACACCAACTACTCTCTCATGATCGACTCTGATATCAGCAATATAAAAGCCGTGCAGGATTAATCCCCGCACGACTTTTTCTGTCATATCTCCCATAATGTTTTCTATATTATTCCGTCCTGTGTGAAAAAACTCATATCTTCTTTTTCTTCATATATAAAACTCCCGTTATATCAGCAAGAAACCATCCGATTATAATTGCCCACCAGATCATCCGCACTCCCAGTAATGGTGCCAGTGTATACGCAAGCAACACCCGTGTTCCAAGAGAAATCACAGTCAGCACAACCGACATTTCCGGTTTCCCAGTTCCACGGTAATACGCATACAGAAGAAACAGAAGTCCGATTCCACAGTAAAATGCGCCTTCAATCCGCAAATACTGTACACCAATCTGCAATACTTTCACTTCGGTTGCTTTCACAAAGATCAGCATCAGCGGTCTTGCAAACAAAAAGATCAGCACAGATACAATTCCACAGAAGATAAGAGATGTTTTCACTGCTGCCCGCACGCCTTCTTTCACTCGTTTTTCATCTTTTGCGCCATAATTCTGCGATGTAAAGATAGAGAACGAATTGCTGAACTCCTGTGCCGGCATGTAGGCAAAGGAATCAATCTTCACTGCTGCTGCATAAGCTGCCATTACCGCAGTTCCAAAACTGTTGATCAGTCCCTGGATCATCAGGATACCGAAATTCATCACCGACTGCTGCACACTTGCGGCTAGCGAAAACCGTACCACTTCCGGCAGTACTTCTTTTGAACATGCCTCCTTCAATGAAATGCCATTTCCTATGAAGCGTAGCTCCGGCTCCTTCTTCCAAAGATAGTAGCCGATTCCGACTCCCGATATGATCTGCGCAATCACAGTCGCCCACGCAGCTCCTCCAACTCCCATTTTCCATTTCACAACAAGCAAAAGATCAAGAATAATATTCAGCATAGATGCGATTGCCAGAAAGAGAAGCGGCGTTACCGAATTTCCAACTGCTCTCAGCAAATACGCAAAAAAATTATACAAAAATACAAAGAAGATTCCCCAGAAGATCACCCATACATATTTTTTCATATATGTATAGATATCTTCCGGTATCCGCATCAGCTTAAGAATCAGGTCCATTCCTGCAAATACAGCAATATTTACAATCACAGAAATGATTCCGATAAAGAGAAAAGACGCAAGAATCGATTCCTGCATCTTTCTTTTATCTCCTTTTCCATAGTAAAAGGAAAAAACGCTGCCGCTCCCCATACACAGTCCGATCAAGACAGATGTCAGAAATGTCATAAGCGTATATGCCGCCCCGACTGCCGCCAGCGCTCCCGCTCCCAGAAATTGTCCGACTACCCATGTATCCGCAATGTTGTAACATTGTTGCAGAAGATTTCCGACAATCATCGGTCCTGCAAATACAAGCATCGTTCTTTGTACATTTCCATGTGTCAGATCTTTTTGCATGTTATCTTGTCCCCAGGAGATAGTCAATAAACTGCTGTGCTGTCCGTCCGGATAAGCCGCCGTGGCTTAATTCCCACTTATTTGCTTCCAGAAGCAGTTCATCTTCCGGCATATCTATGCCATTCTTTTCTGCAAGAGCAAGTACAATCTCCTGAAATTCCTTCTTCGCCGGTTTTCCAAAGTAAATCGTAACGCCAAAACGAGCAACCAGCGATAATTTTTCCTGCACGGTATCATTTGTATGAAGCTCTTCGTCTCTGTCTTCTTTGTCCTTGAATGTTTCGCGGATCAGATGTCTGCGGTTCGATGTTGCATAGATCAGAATATTATCCGGTTTCTTCTCCAGCCCGCCTTCAATGACCGCTTTCAGATATTTGTACTCAATTTCAAATTCTTCAAAAGAAAGATCATCCATGTAAATGATAAATTTATAATTCCGGTTTTTGATCTGTGCGATCACGTCATTCAGATCCTGGAACTGATGCTTGTACACTTCAATCATACGCAATCCCTGATCATAATACTGATTCAGGATTGCCTTGATGGATGTGGATTTACCGGTTCCTGCATCTCCGAATAACAAACAGTTATTTGCACGTTTTCCTTCTACGAATGCCTTCGTATTATCAATCAGCTTCTTCTTTGCGATCTCATATCCAACCAGATCATCCAGGTGTACATGTGCAATCTTGGTGATCGGCACGATCTGTGCACTCTCATCTGTATGCTCAATCCGGAATGCTTTGTGAAGTCCCAGTTTTCCAACGCCGAATTCCTTATAAAATCCTGTTATTTTCTCTTTGAAATCCTGTGCGTCTTCTGCTTCTGCGAGGCTCTTTGCCAGATCACAGATACGGTCACGGATACGCTTGTTAAATACATTACCGTGACTGCTGTCTCCTGCATATTCTTTGATCATGGATATGCAATCCACGCCAAATGCCTCTTCCATCTTTCTAAAATCATAATCAAATAATTCTTTGAATATCTCAAAATCATGCAGCGCAACCTGGTTCAGACTTCCATCGATTGCTCCTGTAATCTCACAGGAAGTACTGTATGCATTTTCATGGCTTGCCAGAAGGTATGTAAGATATGTATGCCACAGATTTCCTTCAAATCCATGACTCGCTGACAGTTCTAAAATGTCATTCATCTGCTCAAACAGCAGACCTTTCATATCTTCTGTATTATAATAATCGTTATCATAGTTTTCCATCAGGAACGTCATATCTGTCAGGATCTGACCGTCTTCCATATGTTTGTAAAGCATTAATTCTTTTGTTCTCATCTTCTTGCTCCTTGCTTATCTCCTGTCACTTACACTTTTATTCGCTCTTACAATCCTGTACATCGCAGAAATTATATATACTGAAACTAATAATTTCCAAGGATCCTCATATTGCGGCTTTCCTCTCTCAGTCCGCGGATTGCATTTTTCACAGCCGGATCTGCCATATTTCCTTCAAAATCAATAAAGAAACGATACTCCCAGTTTTTTCCCTCAATCGGGCGGGATTCAATCCGTGTCATATTCAGATCATTGTAAATGAAATGCGACAGCAGTCTGTACAGCGAACCGCTCTCATGTGGCAGTTCCAGGCAGATGCTGATCTTCTGTGCGTGCTTTAAAAATACTTTCTGGTTTGTAACCACAATAAAGCGTGTACAGTTTGTCTGATCATCATTGATATTCTCTTCTAATATTTCTAATCCGTGTACCTCTGCCGCATAAGCACTGCATACAGCTGCCTGTGCCTGATCTTTGTCATCCCGTATCTTACGCGCCGCAATCGCTGTATTCGCCACACTGATCTGCTGCCAGTCGCTATGGTCATCCAGAAAATGTGATGCCTGCATCAACGCAACACCTTTGGAATACACACGTTCAATATCTGTAAGTTTTGCTCCCGGAACTCCGGACAGTGTATGAATGATCGGAATGATTGTCTCACCTACGATATAATTTTCAAACTCAACAAGCAGATCGTACATCTCATCTACGGAGCCGGCTGTTGAATTCTCAATTGGCAGCACGGCATAATCTGCTGCCCCATCTTCGATCGCTTCCATTGCTTCACGGAATGTCCGCACATAAAAACTATTGCAATTTTCACCAAAATAATCTTTTGTAGCTGCCTGACTGTATGCACCTTCTGTTCCCGGAAATACGATTCTTGCATTTTTCGCATCCAGGGATTCCATCTCAATAAACGGAAGTCTCCCAAGTGCTCCTGCCTTTACAAGCTGCTGGTACTGTAATTTACGGCTCATGGACATTAACTGCTCATACAATTCACGTACACCTTTTTTATTAAATTCAGAAGAAGCTTTCTCTGACACTGCCTGTAATTTATTCTTCTCTCTCTGGCGGTCCAGAACCTTCTTCCCATTCTTGATCTTATACTCGCCGACCTGTGCACATACTTTCATACGTTCTTCGTACAGGCGGACCATCTGATCATCTATCTCATCTAACTGCAATCTCAATTCTTCTAATGATGCCATCGTCTGTTCTCCTCGCTTTTTTACATAAACCGTCAATTATTATAATACATTTTGCGTATAAAATCTACATTTCCTCCTTATACTATCTTCCATGAAGCGAAAATTTCTCCAATGCGGAATGTTCGGCTGGTGTATCGAAATTCTCTATACCGGTCTTCGTTCCCTGAAAAAAGACAACCACACATTAACCGGACACACTTCCATCTGGATGTTTCCCATCTACGGAATGGCATGCCTGTTCTCTCCTATCTGCCGACGGATCCAGCATTTTCCTGCCTTTGTACGTGGGTGCTTTTACACCGTCTGTATTTTCTTTACAGAATATACGACCGGAAGCCTCCTCAGGCACTTCCATGCATGTCCGTGGAATTACAGCCATGCACGCTTCCAGATCCGCGGATTAATCCGGTTGGACTATGCACCGTTATGGTTTTTCACCGGATTATTCTTTGAAAAAATTCTCTGCAGACATTGAAAAACCTTTTTATTTATTATATGATGTATGAAAGATTTTCAATAGATTTGAAAATAACAGGAGGTTTTTTATGAGACATTTGATTAGTCCACTGGATTTTTCTGTGGGAGAACTTGATAAACTGATGGATTTGGCGAACGATATTGAAGCCACCCCGGAGAAATACGCACATGCCTGTGCAGGCAAGACACTGGCAACTTTATTTTATGAACCTAGTACACGTACCCGTTTAAGTCATGAAGCAGCGATGTATAATCTTGGCGGTAATGTTCTAGGTTTTTCTTCTGCCAATTCAAGCTCTGCCGCAAAAGGCGAAAGCGTTTCCGATACACTCCGCATGATATCTTGCTATGCAGATATCTGTGCAATGCGCCATCCAAAAGAAGGTGCCGCAACTGTTGCATGCAAACATTCCGGTATCCCGGTTATCAATGCCGGGGACGGCGGACACCAGCATCCGACCCAGACTTTAGCTGATCTTCTTACAATCCGTTCTTTAAAAGGACATCTGGATAATATGACGATCGGTCTCTGCGGCGATCTGAAATTCGGACGTACTGTACACTCTCTGATCCATGCATTAGTAAGATATCCAGGTATCCGTTTTGTACTTATTTCCCCGGAAGAATTAAAACTTCCAGGCTACATCCGTTCCGATGTATTGGATAAGAAGAATATCCCTTACGAGGAAGTAGAACGTCTGGAAGATGCACTTCCAAAACTGGATCTTCTCTACATGACACGTGTACAGAAAGAACGTTTCTTCAACGAAGAAGATTATGTACGCATGAAAGACTTTTATATTCTGGATGCCGCTAAGATGAAGCTTGCCCCGGAAGATATGTATGTCCTTCATCCGCTTCCAAGAGTAAATGAAATCTCCGTAGAAGTAGATGATGATCCGAGAGCCGCTTATTTCAAACAGGCACAGTACGGTGTTTATATCCGTATGGCTCTGATCCTTACATTGTTAGAGATTGAAGTATAAGAAGGGAGCATACATAATCATGTTAAATAATACATTAAGTGTTGGAAAAATCGAAGAAGGTTTTGTTCTGGATCATATTCAGGCAGGACGAAGCATGGATATTTATAAATATCTGCACCTGGACAAACTGGACTGTTGTGTCGCTATTATCAAAAATGCGAAAAGCAGTAAGATGGGCAAGAAAGATATTATGAAGATCGAGTGTCCGATCGACTTTATGGATCTGGATATTCTCGGATTCATCGATCATAATATTACAGTAAATATTATTAAAGACTCACAAATCGTAGACAAGAAAGCACTTCATCTTCCGAAGAAGATCACAAATGTGATCCGCTGCAAAAATCCGCGCTGTATTACTTCTATCGAGCAGGAATTGGATCATGTCTTCGTACTGACTGATCCCGAAAAGGAAGTATACCGCTGTCTCTACTGCGAAGAGAAATATCACGGACGCGGCTAATTTAACACAAGTAAAGCTGACATTAATAGCTTATTTGAATCATTCTGGCACAGCGACAAAACACGCTTTGCGAGTTTTGTTCGCTGATTAGCGGTTGTCAATGCTATCATCAAGCATGACGCGTTTTCCTCGTCGCCATAACATAAAAAGCAGCTCATATCGAGCTGCTTTTTATTATGATGACAAACTAAAATCCAAATCAGCTTGGAACGGATAGCATCATCTATAATACATTTTTCAAATCGTTTCACAAATATATGCAAGCAAAACGATAAGCCGGGTTATGTCGTTGGGTAATCATCTTTCTAGACCTGCCGTTACCGGCAGGTTCAAGCGACCTACCTAAGACGTGACGGGCCGCCACATCGTCTTTATCCGGTCTTGCTTCGGATGGGGTTTACATCTGCCTTCGCTGTTACCAGAGAAGCGGTAGTCTCTTAAACTGCCATTCCACCCTTACCTGCATGCACAGGCGGTATATTTCTGTTGCACTTGCCTTGGAGTCACCTCCACCGGACGTTATCCGGCATCCTGCCCTATGAAGCCCGGACTTTCCTCGCCTGTCCCCTTTCGGTCCTGACAGCCGCGATTACCTGTCTTACTTGCAATTTAATAAATATAACACATATCTTTCAGAACTGCAATATCAATTTTTCTTTGTTTTACTTACACTTCTATATCTACTGGATCGTATCATCACTCAGGTCATTTCCATCTGCCGCAGTTGTGGCAAGTGTATCGCACCGTTCATTCTGCGGGTGTCCGTCATGTCCCTTCACCCAGATAAATGTAACCTGGTGAGGTTCTTTTGCTTTCAACAGACGTTTCCAGAGATCTGCATTCTTCACCGGCTCATTCTTGCCGCGCTTCCATCCCTTCTTCAGCCAGCTGTCGATCCAATGCTGGTTAAAAGCATCTACAACATACTTGGAATCCGAATATAATTCCACCTCGCACGGTCTGTTTAACGCTTCCAGTGCCACGATCACTGCCATTAATTCCATCCGGTTATTCGTTGTCTTTTTATATCCCTGTGACAGTTCTTTCGTATGCAGTGTTCCTTTCGGATCTACATACTCAAGCACTGCTCCATACCCTCCCGGTCCGTCCGGGTTTCCCCTCGCCGCACCGTCTGTATATATCTTTACCTGCATATGATTCCTAATTCTCTTTCTGACCTAATTCTGCTGCATGAACGATTTCTGGAAGAATATATTCCAGAGACTCTTTGGCTGCACCTGCTTTTCCCGGAAGGTTCACGATCAGTGTATTACCTCTGAATCCGGCAACACCACGGTTTAACATAGAACGTTTTGTCAGATGCATCAAGTGCATACGGATTGCTTCCGGAATCCCCGGTACTGGTCTGTCAAGAATCTCTGTTGTTGCTTCCGGTGTAACATCTCCCGCTGCGCATCCGGCTCCGCCTGTTGTCAGGATAATGTCTGCCATATTACCATCTGCCATTCTCTGCATAACTGTAGATAATACCTTCTTATCTACAGGAAGTGCTTTTGCAAAGATCACATGCTGTCCTGCTTCTTCCACAATCTTGCGGATAACCTTTCCGCCTTTATCTTCTTCCTGTTCTTTATATACCTGCGTATTTGCAGTTAAAATTGCTACTTTCATATCGTACCTCCATAAAACCTCTTTCTGTTGTCCATATAGTAGAATTTTAACGCTTTTGATACAAGAATGCAATCCTTAAATTATAATACAGACCATTCCGCCATTGCTGTCATTTACGATCTTTTTCATTGTATCCTGTAGTTTTTCCTGACTCTTTTCGTTGATCGCCGCCATTTTCCCGCGCATGCCGTCCATTACGAGCTCTTCTACTGATTTTCCGAAAATATTTGTCTCCCAGATGCCTTCTTTTTCTTCAGACTGCTCTTTCAGATATTTCAGAAGATCCTGTGCCTGCTGCTCATTTCCAACGATCGGCGCGATCTCCGTCTCCACATTGGCTCGGATCAGATGGATCGATGGCGCCTGCGTGTGGATCTTTACACCGAATTTATTTCCCTGCCGGATCAGTTCCGGCTCATCCAGTTCGATTTCTTCTTTCCTTGGACTCACCATGCCATACCCACGCATCCGTACAGACGCAAGCGCATCCCGGATTCCTTCATATTCTTCTTTCAGTTTCGTAAGCTTTCGCATTGCATCGATCAGTTCATACTGACCACGGATCGGTGTTCCTGTAAGAGACGTCATCCACTCATAATAATAACTCTCGCCAACGTCGATCTGTATTTGTATGCGGCCTGTGTCTGTCTCAATATTCCGTATATGTACACGATCTATGTAACTGCTGTCCCATTCCGGCACTTTTCCTGCCACGTCCTGTATCCGACCGTACATATCAAGAATTTTTCGGACGTAGCTGATTACTTCTTTCCGGATCTCATGATCCGCCGGCAACATCTCCACCCATTTCGGGACAAAAAATTCGATTTCTGAAACCGGAAATTCATAGAGAACTGTCTCCATGATTTTTGTAATATCCTCCGGTTTTAACTTTTCACAGTTCACAGTCAGCGCACGGACACCATAAGTTTCTTCCAGCCACCCGGCTGTTTCCTGCGCCTCTTTTGCATATGGTTTCTTTGAATTTACCAATACAACAAACGGCTTGCCAATGTTCTGTAATTCCATGATCGTCTTTCGTTCTGCTTCCAGATATGCCTCTCTGTCTATTTCTGTGATTGTTCCATCTGTTGTTACTACAATCCCGATCGTCGCATGCTCATGGATCACTTTTCTTGTGCCCACTTCCGCTGCATGTGTAAACGGAATCTCTTCTTCAAACCAGGGAGTCTTCACCATCCGTTGTGCATTTTCTTCCAGATGCCCCGTTGCCCCGTTTACCATATAGCCTACACAGTCGATCAGCCGGAGTTTCAGGTTCAGGTCTTCCTGCAAATGAATGACTGCCGCTTCCTTTGGAACGAATTTCGGTTCGGTTGTCATAATTGTTTTTCCGGAACCGGACTGTGGCAATTCATCTCTTGTCCGTGCCTTTGCATGCTCATCCTCCATATAAGGCAGCACCAGCACATCCATAAATCTCTTGATAAATGTAGATTTTCCGGTCCGCACAGGTCCGACCACACCTATATAGATTTCTCCGTTCGTTCTTGCTTTTATATCCTCGTACATCTGAAACGTGTCCATATGAATACCCCCTTGTTATGCTGATAACAGTTTATGCCGCCAACACATCCGTTTAGAACACGTTTCTCTTTGTTTTTTTGTTTTCACAGTCCCTGATAAACAAGCTGGCTGTGTTGTTTTAATGCAAGATCGCAGATCCCGATCCATCCTTCCATCTCTTCTATAACTTCCCGTCTTGTCACCGGTACTTCCCGGTAACAGATATCCGAATCTTCCTGTATCGTCAGGCAGAAATTTTCCGGCGACGCAAGAAACAATGCCTTCCACGGTCGTATGATCTCCAGTATCCGCTCTACTTCCATTTCCGTGATTACAGCGAATCCCTCGTCCGGGAATCCTTCCAGCTCGATCTGGTCATTCCAGCTTGTATGAATCCATCTCATACTATCCTGAATATACCGCATCAGATGATCCGATACAAAAATATACTCTTGTTCCGACGGAATCAATAATTCTTCTTTCATTCCCCTTACTATAAATTGATGTGCTAAAGCCATAAATTTACTCCCCCATCTGTTTTTGTTTTAAACATAGCACATTCATTTCCTGAAAGTATTCGTTTTTTCCACCTGTTTATCGACCTTTATCGACCTTGCACGGATGACTCCTGCACTTTTCTTGCCAGTGTATGAATGACGGTTCCGTTTGTCGGCCGTCCTGTCTTATACTCGATCATCCCACTGCCAAAGTCATCCAGTCTCTGTAAATTTCCTCTCGTCCAGACTTTTTCAATTGTTGTCCTTATATTCCTCTCTACATTTGCTGCATTCGTGCTGTATTTTTCCGCCACAGCCGGATACAGTTCTTTTGTAATGCTGATCTGTCGTTTTTGTTTCTGGATAAAATAAAAGATCCCCTCTTCCAGATAAATCGTGCCACAGGCACTGGATGGGAATCCTAATCCTTGTAATTCTTTTCTGATACTCTGTCTGTAATCTTCCCGGATAATAAAGCCATTTTCTTTGTCCGTTCTTATTTGAAAGTTTCCTTCCAGGAAGCAATTTCTTTCTCCGTACTGCAGTTCCAGTTTCAGGTTTACATTGATACTTTTTCCTCTACTCTCGTCCATAAGTTCCCCTATGATACTTCAGCCAGCCGTTTTCAACCACTGCTATTAACTTAACTCTATTATATCGGTATTTTTCCCTGTTTTCTACAGAGTATTTACATATATTGTTGCGAAGAGCCACTTGACACACACAATCAAGTGGCTCTTCGCAACAAATGTCATATTTATATTTTTACCATTTTAATGTCATATGTTCTGTTTTGCTGTCACGCAGCATCAGTTCATCTACTGCTTCTCTCGGATCTTTTCCTTCAAACAGCACTTCATTCACTTTATTAACGATTGGAAGTGCCACATCGTATTTCTTTCCAAGCTTTGCAGCAGCTTTCGCTGAGTATACACCTTCAACTACCATCTTCACTTCATCCATCGCTTCCTGCATGGACATTCCCTGGCCCATCAGATAGCCCGCCTTACGGTTACGGCTGTGTACACTGGCACAGGTTACGATCAAATCACCGATTCCGGTAAGGCCTGTAAAACTCTCGATACTTCCGCCCATTTTTACACCAAGCCGGGCAATCTCAGCAATTCCTCTTGTAATAAGCGCAGCTTTTGTATTATCGCCATAGCCAAGTCCATCTGCAATACCTGCAGCCAGAGCGATTACATTTTTCAGAGAACCTCCCAGCTCCATACCCAGCATATCCGGACTGATATACACACGGAATACTTTATTCATAAACTTATCCTGCAGATAAGCGGCTGTCTCTTCTGTCTTTGCCCCGATTACGACTGCTGTCGGAAGTCCGCGTCCAACTTCTTCTGCATGACTCGGTCCGGATAAAACTGCCACATCCGCCTGCGGGATTTCTTCCTCGATCTGCTGTGACAGCGTCATCAGCGTATCTTCCTCAATACCCTTTGCAACATCGACAATAATCTGCCCATCTGCAACATACGGTTTCATACTCCGTGCCGTGCTTCTTGTAAATTTAGACGGAACCGCAAGAACAAGAAAATCTTTTCCTTTGATCGCAGACTCCATATCGGAAGTAAAGAGCATATCCTCCGGAATCTTAACACCCGGAAGTTTTGATTCATGTTCTCTTTTTTCCGAAAGCATCTGCACTTCCTCTTCACTGATCGACCATACTGTCACTTCATGCCCGTTGGAATGAAGCAAAAGTGCCAGTGCAGTTCCCCAGCTTCCGGCTCCCATAATACCTACTTTTACCATAATACCTCCTCCTAACATTTTATTTATTTTTACCGACACTGAGTTTGTTCTCTGTACCGGCTAACAGACGTTTAATATTTTCTTTGTGCTTGTAAAATGCAGACAGCATCAGAAGTGCAGCGATAATATACATTTCCATTAAATGCGCACCCTGCATTCCAAATCCGCCCATCTTCCCATATACAATAATCTCTATCAGATAAATGATAACAACTGCCAGTGATCCGAGTGATACATATCTGGTCACTCCTACGATCAAAACGAAAGACACAAGACAGATCAGTACCATCCATACATTTGTTGTACTGACAAGAAGACCTGCCGTAGCCGCAATTCCCTTGCCTCCTTTAAAATGCATGTAAAACGGATAGTTGTGTCCAAGCACCGCACCCATTCCTGCATACATAGAAAGAAGCGGAAGAATGTCTCCATAATTTTTCGCAAACAGAAGATGCACGACCACTACTGCGAATACACATTTGAAGCAATCACCTAAAAATGTCACCGCTCCTGCTTTCCAGCCCATTGTGCGGAGTGCATTCGTTGTTCCTGCGTTGCCGCTTCCCTGTTTGCGGATATCTACATGATGTGCCTTTCCATAGAGATAACCGGTCTGGAACAGTCCAAATATATAGCCGATCACCAAACATACGATACGTTCCATAACTAACGGTCTTTCTCCTTTCGCTCACGAATAAAAAACTTCAGTGAAGTTCCCTTAAAACCAAAAGCTTCCCTGATCTTATTCTCCAGATATCTGGTATATGAAAAATGCATTAGCTCTTTGTCATTTACAAAGATGACAAAACTCGGCGGCTTAACCGCAACCTGCGTAATATAGTAAAGCTTCAGACGTTTTCCTTTGTCTGACGGTGGCTGCTGCATGGCAACCGCCTCTGACATGATCTCATTCAGGACACCTGTAGCAACACGAAGTGTCTGATTCTCGATCACCATGTCGATCATATCGAATAATTTCGGAAGTCTCTGCCCCGTCTTTGCAGACACATACATAATCTCTGCATAAGGCATAAATGAAAGAATTCTTCGAACTTCATTCTCATACTCACGCATTGTCTTATCATTCTTCTCAATTGCATCCCATTTATTCACAACAATAATGATGCCTTTTCCTCTCTCATGTGCGATCCCGGCAATCTTCGCATCCTGTTCTGTCACGCCTTCTTCTGCATCGATCACGATCAGCACCACATCTGCACGTTCCACCGCAGTTACTGTACGGATAATACTGTAACGTTCCAGTTCTTCTTTGATCTTATTCTTGCGGCGGAGTCCTGCTGTATCGATAAATACATATTCTTTTCCATTATGAATAATGTTCGTATCAATTGCATCTCTTGTTGTACCGGCAATATCTGATACGATTACACGGTCTTCTCCGACCAGCTTGTTGATGATCGAAGACTTTCCAACATTCGGCTTGCCGACGATTGCCACGCGTGGACGTTCATCCTCTTCCTCTTCCCCGGTATGTTTCGGAAAATACTTGATCACAGCATCTAACATATCGCCGATCCCGAGACGTGAAGATGCAGAAATCGGATGTGGATCACCGATTCCCAGATTATAAAACTCATATACATCTGCCATGAATTTCTGAAAACTGTCCACTTTATTGACAACAAGCACGACCGGTTTACCGGAACGTCTGAGCATATCTGCTACTTTCGAATCGGCATCCACCAGTCCCTGTCTTACATCTGTAATGAAAATGATCACATCCGCAGTATCAATTGCGATCTGCGCCTGTTCTCTCATCTGTGAAATAATAATATCCTTGCTCTCTGGTTCAATACCACCGGTATCGATTAATGTGAAGTCTCTGTCAAGCCAGCTGGTGTCTGCATAAATACGATCTCTTGTTACTCCCGGAGTATCTTTTACAATCGATATCTTCTCGCCTGCCAGCACATTGAAAAGCGTTGACTTTCCTACATTCGGCCTTCCTACGATAGCCACTACTGGTTTACTCATCTTTTATCTCCTATACTTTATATCTTTATGAATCTTTTGTTATCTGTTATTCTTTTTCGTGTTTCAAAACGGCTTCTATAAAATCTCGCCCGCTTGATTTTACAATATCTGTCTTTACTTGTAAAGCCTCTTCTACCTGATCTCTTGTCAGATCGTCCAGAAAATCCTGCTCCTGTATACGCACCATATTACATGGAAGAAGCAGACATGTTCCAAGCGGCTGATCCGTAAGCTGGCTGATCAGATCTCTTCCGGTAATCAACCCTGACACGGTGATCTTCTCTCCAAAGAAATCATTGCGTATACCATAGACATG
This sequence comes from Dorea sp. OM07-5, assembly GCF_003481355.1. Lineage (NCBI taxonomy): Bacteria > Bacillati > Bacillota > Clostridia > Lachnospirales > Lachnospiraceae > Dorea > Dorea sp. OM07-5. The sequence goes on from NZ_QUKZ01000005.1 coordinate 146,196, forward strand.
GATCTTTGTCTTTGTGTATTTCTTTTCAATCGCCGATGCCATCTTACAAATCAATGGATACGCCAGCACTCCTGTCGCAATTGACACTTCACGTTCTGTGTCATCCCCCTCCAGCCCGGCATATTCTTCTGCAAATTCATTCTGTAAAAGCCGCATCATGCCAACACCGTTCTCCAGTTGCAGATAACCATCATAGCGTTCCTCTTCCGGCATCTCTTCTTCAGCGAGAATATACCATTCATCTCCGGCATGAATGAAATGATAACCATATTCATCATATGCCTTTTTCTGCCATTTATGGATAATGGACAGCACTTCTTTCGCATCTTCCTTCGTGAATGATTCCAGCGGATACAGTCCTTCTCTGTATTTCGTAAGCCCAACCGGTACAACCGACACGCTCTGAAGACACGGAAGATACTTCATCATGTCACGTATGCTCCTCTCCAGCTCCTCGCCATCGTTCACACCCTTACACAATACGATCTGACCGTTCATCGTAATTCCACCTTCATACAGCCGGTCGATCTTCTTAAGTGCTTCACCTGCAAACCGGTTATGCAGCATCTTACAGCGAAGTTCCGGGTTCGTCGTATGAAAGGATATATTGATCGGCTCCAGATGATACCGTATGATACGTTCCACATCATCATCACTCATATTCGTCAGGGTGATATAATTCCCCTGTAAAAAAGACAGTCTAGAATCATCATCTTTAAAATATAATGTCTCGCGCATCCCCTTCGGCATCTGATCAATAAAGCAAAACATACATTTATTCCTGCAGGAACGATATTCATCCATCAGTCCCTGTCCAAATTCAATTCCCAGATCATCCTCGTAATCTTTCTCAATCTCCAGTTCCCACTGTTCTCCCGTCGACTTTTCAATGAGCACCGTCAGAAAGTCATCATTTACCAGAAAGTGATAGTCAAAAACATCCCCGATCTCCTGTCCGTTGATCGAAATCAGCCTGTCTCCTTTTTCAATTTCCAGTTCTTCTGCGATACTTCCCGGAAGAACTTTATCAACAATGTGTACATGTTTCATATATACGCCCTGTTTCCTTTCTCTTTAACTATATTATTATAACTTACATAGACAGAATTGACAAGAAGAGGAAAAATAGTCATTTGGAAAGATTGACCTGTTCCTATAAATAGTGGTATAAATAAATAAGAGCTATAAGCGAAAAATATACTTAAGGAGATTATTATGCCAAACATAAAATTAATGGAATCCTCTTTACCGGTAGCACCGTTAAAGATTGCCGCACATGCAAGTTGTATTGATCTCGGAAAGAAAGTAAATGATTATATTGTTTCTTTTCGCCAGAACACACTGACAGAGAATCACACTTCTCCTTTATTCCGTGCGTACAGTACCGACAACTATCTGATTGACTGTGACTGTCCACGTTTCGGCACTGGTGAATCCAAGGGACTTCTTGGTGAATCCATCCGTGGAAAAGATCTTTTTGTAATGGTTGACGTCTGCAACTACAGTTTAACCTATACTGTAAGTGGTCATTTGAACCATATGTCACCGGATGATCATTATCAGGATCTGAAACGAATCATTTCTGCTGCAAACGGAAAAGCACACCGTGTGAATGTAATCATGCCATTTCTGTATGAGAGCAGACAGCATAAACGTACCAAACGAGAATCTCTGGACTGTGCACTCGCACTTCAGGAACTGATCGATATGGGTGTCAGCAATATCATCACTTTCGATGCTCATGATCCACGTGTTCAGAATTCAATTCCATTACACGGATTTGACAGTTTCAACCCACCGTATCAGTTTATGAAAGCACTGCTCCGCGCTGAACCGGATCTGATTGTAGACAAAGATCATCTGATGATCGTAAGCCCGGATGAAGGTGCAATGCATCGTGCCGTTTATTTTTCAAACGTACTTGGTGTAGATATGGGAATGTTCTACAAACGCCGTGATTATTCTACCATCGTAAATGGGAAAAACCCGATCGTTGCCCACGAATTTCTCGGTACAGATATCAAGGGCAAGAACATTATCATCATTGATGATATGATTTCTTCCGGTGAGAGTATGTTAGACGTTGCAAAACAGATCAAAGAGCGTGGCGCCCGCCGTGTATTTGTCTGCACAACTTTCGGCTTATTTACAGAAGGCTTTGAGAAGTTTGATGAATATTATGAAGCAGGGTATATCGACCGCGTAATTACAACAAACCTTACTTATCTTCCACCGACTGCACTTGAGAAGCCTTATTTCGTAGTTGCCGATATGAGTAAATTCATTGCGCTGATCATCGATTCTCTGAATCATGATATCACAATGAGTTCCGTACTCGTTCCGACAGATAAGATTCACAAACTGCTCGACAGACATAACACTGATCTTGCTGCCAGACATATTATTTAATTCTTACATAGATTATAAAATGATGATAACAATTCTTCCAAATTATTATAATACCTGGGAGAATCTGTTATCGGCAATTTATACTAATACAATAACAGCAAAAAAAGAAAGGTGACTTGCATACTCTGCGAATCATCTTTCCTTTTTATTTATAACTTCTATTCTTCTGATTCCTGATTTTCTTTTGCTTTGCTTAGTGTCTTTGCCGTAAAGTCACAATACTTCACACCATTCTCCAGCTTCTGACCTTTGGCTTCTGCCATCTCAGAAATTGTCACAAGTTGATAGCCCTCTTTTTCCAGTTTCGGGATCAGTTTCAATGCAGCATCCACACTTTCTGTATGAATATCATGCATCAGGACGATATCACCATCTCCTACATTGTTCATAACCGTTTCAATCGTCTTCTGCGCATTTCTTGTCTTCCAGTCTAAAGTATCAATATTCCACAGGATCATCGGCATCTTAACCTTCTCATGCATAACACCACCGATTGCTCCATATGGAGGTCGAAGCACAGTTGCTCCTCTTCCGACTATTCCTTTTATCAGATCATTGGTCTTATCTACCTGATCCTTCAGGCCCTTGGCATCCTGTTTTGAAAGATTCGCATGATTATAAGAATGATTTCCCAACTCACAACCAATCTCTTTCATCTTCTTCAATGCATCTTTATGAATAGAAACATTCTGTCCGACCATAAAGAATGTTGCATGTGCGTTGTACTTCTCCAATGCCTTCAACAGCTCCAGCGTTCTTGGTCCCGGGCCATCATCAAATGTAAGCGCTACCATAGGTTTCTTCGGATCAACTTTTCCCGCTTTTTTAGAAATCAGATTACCTTTTTTGTCAAATTTGCAGACAGACAGACCAATATTCACTTCGCCGGTTACCATCTTTCCATCATTTTCAAAATAATATGTATTCTTTCCAATCTTCTGCCAGCCGGTTACTGCTCCTCCGGACTTCGTCATATAATACTTATCCGAGCCATTCTTCTGCCAGCCGGTCTGCATGATTCCTTTTTTATTGAAATGATATGTTGTACTTTTAATTGTATGCCAGCCAGTCGCCATCTTGCCATTCTCATCAAAATAATAAGTATCACCACGGGATACAACAAAATCAGATTTGACATAAGTACCATCGTAACGTTTAAATTTATTCTTCTCCCACCGTCCGACTTTATTCTTTACACGGACTTTTCCGTCCTTGACTGTAAGCTGTATTTTCTTACTCCAGTCATCATCCAGCTTCTTCTGTAAGGACTCACTCAGCTTAATTGTTGCTTTATAACTTCCCTCTGTCTTCGGATCAACTTTACAGATAATCTTATAGCCTTTTCCCTTTTTCAGATCTCTGATAAAATCCTTTGATGTATATTTGCTTTTCTTGTCCAACGTAGGTCCATCATCCTTCTCAACTTTTACCTTCGCCTTCAATGTTGGAACATCTTCTCCCTGCAATATTGCAACATTCTCAAATTGCAGTGTCAGTACAGCTTTTTTACGAAGAACTCCGGCTATCATATATGCAAGAATTAATACGATACATACTGCGACAATTGTAATCAGACAGCGCATCTGCCGATCCCTTTTTCGTCTCTGCTCATGTTGCTTAATTCCGTATTGATGCCTTGTGCCACTCATTCGTATTCCCCCTCATTCCATAATCTTTTTCAACACTTATTCAGTATACTCTTCTTCGACATAATTCGCAATGAAAGTAATATTACTTTTTTATTAAGAATCCTTTAAGATTGTTACAAAAATCCCCTTGAATTCCAATTACTGAAAATCAAGGGGATTGCATCATCTGTCCTATAATTTTAAGCCAGAATACGAACCCGGAGTACCTCTCCTACCGCTTTTAATTCTTCTACAACACCTGCCGGCACCGGTGAATCAATGTCGATCATTGTATATGCATATTTACCTTTACTCTTATTTGTAAGATCTGCAATATTCATATTATCTTTTGCCAAAATCGTTGTAAACTGGCCGATCATATTCGGTACATTGTGGTGCAGAAGCAATAATCTCGTATTCTCTCCACGAATGCCCATATCACAGTCCGGATAATTGACAGAATTTTTTATATTTCCATTTTCCAGATAATCTTTCAGCTGTTTTGCTGCCATTACTGCACAATTGTCTTCTGCTTCTTCTGTAGATGCTCCCAGATGCGGGATAACAATTGCACCTTTTACTCCTGTCACTGTAGGTGTCGGGAAATCTGTCACGTAATGTTTCACATGTCCGGATACAAGTGCATCTACCATTGCTTCTTCATCTACAAGAATATTTCTTGCAAAATTCAGTATTACTACTCCGTCTTTCATCAGACTAATCGCATGCTTATCGATCATTCCTTTTGTGCTGTCCAGTGCCGGAACATGAATCGTAATATAATCACAGTCACTGTATAACTCATCCACTGTCTTAGCATGATGGATACTTCTGGAAAGTCTCCATGCAGAATCAACAGACACATACGGATCATATCCATACACATCCATGCCAAGGTGTGTCGCTGCATTGGCAACCAGAACTCCGATTGCTCCAAGACCGATCACTCCAAGTTTCTTTCCTTCCAGCTCACAGCCTGCAAATGCTTTCTTCGCCTTTTCTGCGTCTTTGGCAATATTGCCGTCTTCTTCATTTTCCTGTACCCAGCCAATACCGCCAATGATATCTCTGGATGCGAGCAGCATGCCTGCCAGCACCAGTTCTTTAACTCCGTTTGCGTTTGCACCCGGTGTATTAAATACAACAATACCTTCTTCTGCGCATCGCTCCAATGGAATGTTATTCACGCCGGCTCCGGCTCTTGCCACTGCTTTCAGATCTTTTGAAAATTCCATCTCATGCATAACAGCGCTTCTGACCAGAATCGCATCTGCTTCTTTCGCCTCGTTTACAGGTATATATTCTTCTGTCAACTGATCCAGCCCCACCTGAGAGATTGGATTCAGGCAATGATATTTATACATACTACAGATTCTCCTCTTCAAATTTCTTCATAAATGCAACTAATGCTTCTACGCCTTCAATCGGCATTGCATTGTATATACTTGCACGCATACCTCCGACTGTACGATGTCCTTTCAGATTCTCCAATCCTGCAGCTTTTGCTTCTTTTACAAATTTCGCATCCAGTTCTTCATCTCCTGTAACAAAAGGAACATTCATCAGAGAACGATCTTCTTTTACAACTGTTCCTTTGAACAGTTTACTCTGATCCAGATAATCATACAGGATCTTTGCTTTCTTTTCATTACGCTCTTTCATGGCAGCCAGACCGCCCTGTTTTTTCAGCCATTTAAATACTTTTCCGCAAATATAAATGCCATAAGCCGGTGGTGTGTTATACAGAGATTTTGCATCTGCCTGTGTCTTGTAAGTCAGCATTGTCGGTGTACCCGGCAGTACATCTTCTGTGATCAGATCTTCACGGATGATCACAATCACTACTCCTGCAGGTCCGATGTTCTTCTGAACACCGCCATAGATCACACCATATTTGCTTACATCTACCGGTTCGGACAGGAAGCAGGAAGATACATCTGCTATCAGCGTCTTGCCCTTTGTATTCGGTAATGTTTTGTATTTTGTTCCATAAATCGTATTATTTTCACAAATATATACATAGTCTGCATCTTCAGAAACCGGGAGATCACTGCAATCTGGGATATAAGAAAATGTTTTATCAGCAGAAGATGCGATACGGTTTACTTTTCCGTATTTTTCTGCTTCTGCTGCGGCTTTTTTTGCCCACTGTCCGGTAATAATATAATCTGCCACTCTGTTCTTCATCAGGTTCATCGGGATCATGGCAAACTGCTGTGATGCACCACCCTGTAAAAAGAGCACTTTATAGTTATCCGGAATGTTCATCAGTTCTCTAATATCCGCTTCTGCAGTGTCAATAATTTCTTGGAACGACTGCGAACGATGACTCATTTCCATTACCGACATGCCGGTTCCATTGTAATCCAACATCTCGTCTGCTGCTTCTTTTAATACCTCTTCCGGCAAAACTGCCGGTCCTGCTGAAAAATTGTACACTCTTTTCATAGTCGTTCCTCCATCTAGCTAATTTATATGTTATTTTGTTTCCAGATCGGTCTCGTCAAAAGCTTCGCTGATCGCAGCTCCAGGTGCTACCATCGGCCATACTTTATCATCCTGATCGATCTGACAGTCTATCACAACAGGTTTCCCTGATGCTAACGCTTCTTTGAACGCCTCTTTAAATTCCGCCTGTGTTGTTACGCGGACACCTTTGGCACCCATTGCTTCTGCCAGTTTTACAAAATCTACTGCATCATTCAGTACAGTTGCTGAATAACGCTGTCCATAAAACAGATTCTGCCACTGGCGTACCATACCAAGTACATGGTTGTTGATAACAACCTGAATCACCGGAATGTTATGTCGGGTTGCTGTCGCAATCTCATTCATATTCATACGGAAACATCCGTCTCCTGCAATGTTGACAACAGTCTTATCCGGTCTTCCGGTCTTAGCTCCAAGAGCAGCTCCAAGTCCATATCCCATCGTTCCAAGTCCGCCGGATGTCAGCAGTGTTCTTGGCTTTGTATATTTGTAATACTGTGCTGCCCACATCTGATGCTGTCCGACTTCTGTGGAAATGATTGCTTCACCATTTGTCTGGCGGTAAATCTCCTCTACAATGAATGGACCTGTAAGCGCTTCCGGATGATAAGTCAGTGGATATTTTTCTTTGTAATCCATAATTTTCTTCATCCATTCCGGATGGCTCTGCTGCTCTAATTTTGCATTTATTTTTTCAAGAATTACTTTGATATCTCCAACTACACCTTCTGTGATCAGCACGTTTTTGTTCATCTCTGCTGCGTCCACATCAAACTGTAAGATTTTTGCATTCTTTGCAAATTTCTTTGCATTTCCTGTTACACGGTCACTGAATCTTGCACCCACTACGATCAAAAGATCACACTCGCTGACTCCGTAGTTGGATGCTTTTGTTCCATGCATTCCAAGCATTCCTGTATATGCCGGATCGTTTCCTGGAAATGCACCTTTTCCCATAAGGGAATCCGTTACTGGCGCATCTACTTTCTTCGCAAATGTATATAATTCTTCACTTGCTTCGGAAAGGACAGCTCCTCCACCTACAAATATGTACGGTTTCTTAGATTTTTTAATTAATTCCAATGCTTCCGCTAGTTCTTCTTCTGAAATCTTATCAGATGGTTCTACCGGTTTAATCTCCTCTTTTATATATTCTGTCTTATTTGCTGTAACATCTTTCGGAATATCAATAAGGACCGGTCCCGGTCTTCCGGATTTGGCGATCACGAACGCTTTACGGATCGTGTCAGCCAGATTGGCCACATCTTTTACAATATAATTATGCTTTGTGATCGGCATTGTAATACCGGTAATGTCAATTTCCTGAAAACTGTCTTTTCCAAGAAGTGACACTCCTACATTACAGGTGATCGCTACTACCGGAATAGAATCCATGTATGCGGTAGCGATTCCTGTCACAAGATTCGTAGCACCCGGTCCGCTGGTGGCGAAACATACACCAACTTTACCGGTTGCTCTCGCATATCCATCCGCTGCATGTGCTGCGCCCTGTTCGTGGGAAGTCAGGATATGAGTAATCTCATCACTGTGTTTATATAATTCATCATAGACATTTAAAATTGCGCCTCCCGGATATCCGAAAACAGTATCTACGCCCTGCTCTTTCAGACATTCGATGACGATCTCTGATCCTGTCAACTGCATACCTATCTTTCTCCTGTTCTGTAACCTTACTCTCTTATGTCTTGTCTTATGACTGTTTTGGAACTTCCAGAATAGCTCCTCTGTTTCCGGATGTTACCATAGAAGCATATCTTGCCAGATAACCGGTTGTAACTTTCGGCTCTCTCGGTGTCCATGCTGCTTTTCTCTTAGCCAGTTCTTCATCAGATACATCCAGTTCCAGTTTCAGATTCGGAATATCAATCTTAATAATATCTCCTTCTTCAACTAACGCAATCGGTCCGCCAACTGCGGCTTCCGGTGAAACATGTCCGATGGATGCTCCTCTGGATGCTCCACTGAAACGTCCGTCTGTAATTAAGGCAACACTGGAACCAAGTCCCATTCCTGCGATTGCAGAAGTCGGGTTCAGCATCTCACGCATACCCGGTCCACCTTTCGGTCCTTCATAGCGGATTACAACTACATCACCTTTTACAATTTTGCCACCCTTGATTGCTGCGATTGCGTCTTCTTCGCATTCAAATACTCTTGCCGGTCCTTCATGTACCAGCATCTCATCTACAACTGCGGAGCGTTTTACAACACTTCCGTCCGGTGCAAGATTACCTTTCAATACTGCAAGTCCGCCTGTTGGTGTATATGGATTGTCGATTGGACGGATAACTTCCGGATTTTTGTTGACTGCTTCTTTAATATTTTCTCCGACGGTTTTACCTGTAACCGTCATACACTCTGTATGCAGTAAGCCTTTTTTATTCAGCTCGTTCATAACTGCATATACACCGCCGGCTTCATTCAGGTCTTCCATGTAAGTCGGGCCTGCCGGTGCCAGATGGCAGAGGTTCGGTGTCTTCTCGCTAATGCCATTTGCAAAATCGATTTCAAAATCCATACCGATCTCATGAGCGATTGCCGGCAGATGCAGCATACTGTTTGTAGAACATCCCAGTGCCATATCTACAGTCAATGCATTTAAGATTGCTTCTTTTGTCATAATATCTCTTGGGCGGATATTCTTCTCAAGCATCTCCATAACTTTCATACCTGCATGTTTTGCAAGGCGGATTCTCTCAGAATATACGGCCGGGATTGTTCCGTTACCGCGGAGTCCCATTCCAAGCACTTCTGTCAGACAATTCATGCTGTTCGCTGTATACATTCCGGAACAGGATCCACATGTCGGACATACTTTATTTTCAAATTCACACAGATCTTCATCTGTCATTGTTCCTGCTGCATTGGCTCCAACCGCCTCAAACATGCTGGACAAACTTCTCTTTTGTCCTTTTACATGACCTGCAAGCATAGGACCGCCACTTACAAATACTGTCGGCACATTAATTCTTGCCGCTGCCATCAGAAGTCCCGGTACATTCTTATCGCAGTTCGGCACCATAACCAGTGCATCAAACTGATGTGCCATTGCCATTGCTTCCGTAGAATCTGCGATCAGATCTCTTGTTACAAGGGAATATTTCATTCCGATATGTCCCATTGCAATTCCGTCACACACAGCGATTGCCGGAAATACAATCGGTGTTCCACCTGCCATGGAAACTCCCTGTTTTACCGCATTAACGATTTTGTCCAGATTCATATGTCCCGGCACAATCTCATTATATGAACTTACGATTCCGACCAGTGGTCTTTCCATCTCTTCCTGTGTAAGACCAAGTGCATTAAATAATGAACGATGCGGTGCTTGCTGTTTTCCTTTTGTTACTGTATCACTTCTCATGTTTCTTTCCCTCCTGTAACCTTATTGACATTCCTATTCGATATATCCTGCGATCAGATCTCCCATTTTCTCAGTTCCAACCTGTGTCTTTCCTTCTGACATGATATCAATCGTACGATATCCTTCTTTTAATACTTTTTCAACCGCATTCTCAATTGCATCTGCTTCTTTATCCAGATCGAAGCTGAATCTTAACATCATTGCCGCAGATAAAATTGTTGCGATCGGGTTTGCGATTCCTTTTCCTGCAATATCCGGCGCAGAACCGCCGCTTGGCTCGTACAGGCCAAATTTGGTTTCATTAAGGCTCGCACTTGCCAGCATTCCGATGGAACCGGTTACCATACTTGCTTCATCAGATAAAATATCTCCAAACATGTTCTCTGTAAGAACTACATCAAACTGTTTCGGATCTCTGACAAGCTGCATTGCACAGTTGTCAACGAGCATATGTTCCAGTGTCACTTCCGGATAATCCTTCGCAACTTCTTCTACAACTTTTCTCCACAATCTGGAAGAATCAAGTACGTTTGCTTTGTCTACACTTGTTACCTTCTTTCTGCGCTTCATAGCAATGTCAAAACCACGCTTTGCAATTCTGCGGATCTCATTTTCATTATATGTAAGTGAATCGTGCGCAGTTATCACGCCGTCTTCTTCTATGGTCTTTCTCTCACCGAAATAGAGACCTCCTGTCAGTTCACGCATGATCATCAGATCAAATCCGCCTTCTGTAATTTCTTCTTTTAATGGGCATGCGCCTTTCAGTTCATCATAAAGAATCGCCGGTCTTAAGTTAGCAAATAAATTCAGTTCTTTACGAATCTTTAAAAGTCCTGCTTCCGGTCTCTTGGACGGCTCTAACTGATACCAAGGTGAAGTCTTTGCATCTCCTCCGATGGATCCCATCAGCACTGCATCACTTGCTTTTGCTTGTGCAACTGTCTCACTCGTAAGCGGTACTCCGTGTACATCAATAGAAGCTCCACCCATCAGAAGCTGTGTGTAATTGCATGTATGTCCGTAAACATCTGCAACTTTGTCGAGAACCTTCATTGCTTCTGTTACAATCTCCGGTCCGATTCCATCCCCTTTGATCACACCAATATTTAAATTCATAATCGCTCTTCCTTCCTGTGTAAATATATCTTTCAACGCACTCACGTATCTATAAGAACCTGCCACCGGCAAAATCTTTCGAATATTATATCGCTTAAAACAGAGTGCGCTCTGTTAATATAAATAATATACATCCTATAATATCTTATTTCCTTACAGCTTTCAAGACTTTAATACGCTAAAATTACAAATTATCTGCGCCGAAACCAAGTGGCAATAATTCTTTCAGGCTGTAAGTTACATATTCATCCTGACTTTTTGCCAGAATAATCTCTAATTTATCAGGATCTGCGAACTCCTGCATCACCTGTCTGCACACTCCGCATGGCGGGCAATAAGTATGCATACCTTTTGTATCTTCATTCACTATACAGATCTTTGTAAAATGTCGTTCTCCTTCACTGACCGCTTTAAAAAATGCCGTTCTCTCCGCACAGTTGCTTGGCGTATATGCAGCATTTTCAATATTACATCCGGTGTAGATTTTTCCACTCTCTGTAAGAAGCGCCGCACCGACTTTAAATCCCGAATACGGTACATAGGCATATTCAAGCGCAGAAAAAGCTTCTCTGATCAGTTGTTGTATACTGTCCATCTGTCGCTCCTTCCTTATATTTTCTGTTTTTTCCGATCTTCTCTTATCAGGCTACGGATTGCCTCAACCGCAGTTTTTATTGGAAGTTCCGTATCATGAACTACCGGATTGTCCAGACCTTCTTTTGCGCGTTCCTGGTTTGCCATCACCAAAAGCACGGTTCCTATCCGCACGCGAAGATAACTTCCTACTATATACAATGCAGCAGATTCCATCTCAGACGCAAGGCAACCCATTCTCTTCCATGCTTCCCATTTGTTCAGCAGCTCATAGCTTACCGGTTTGCTCTCCGGTGCATGCTGTCCGTAAAAGGAATCTTTACTTTCCACTACCCCGGCATGATAGGGAACGCACATCTCCTTCGCCGCTCCGATTAATGCATTCACAACTTCTATATCTGCTACAGCAGGATATTCTATCGGCGCATATTCTTTACTTGTTCCTTCCATGCGGACTGCTCCGGTTGCAATAACCAGATCTCCGCTTTTTACAGAAAGATCAATTCCTCCGCTTGTACCGACACGGATGAATGTATCTGCTCCTGCCTTTACTAATTCCTCCAGAGCAATTGCCGCCGAAGGACCTCCAATTCCGGTAGATGTGACACTGACCTTTACTCCGTTCAGCGTTCCGGTATAAGTTACAAACTCCCGGCTGTCTGCAACCAGTTTTGCATCATCCAGATGTTCTGCAATCTTCTTACAGCGTTTTGGATCTCCCGGAAGAATAACATACTTTCCAACTTCACCGGGTGCGACCTGTATATGATACTGTCTGTTTGGATCTTCCGAATAATTCACCATATCCCAATCCTCCCTTATCATTTTTCTTCTTATTATATCATGTTTTCCCGGATAGCTCCATAGCTGCCATTTGTCACAGCATTTTCCTTGTCGCAAAAAAAGAATGTGCCTTGGCACATTCCAGTATTTTCATATACTTTTATAAATATGATATTAAGGGAAAAAGCCAAAAAACCACTCATGTGCAAGCACATTGTGATTTTTTGGCTTTTGTCCCTGGCATCATAAATATTTTGCAGTCTTCAGAATCTCATTCGCATTCTGAATTCTTTCCTGCGTCGGAGGTTCGATGCCTTCCAGTCCGTAAGGGATACCAAGTTCTTTCCACTTGTATACTCCCAACGTATGATATGGAAGCACTTCCACACGTTCTACGTGATCAAGTTTCTCTATGAAATCATGCAGTTTCCATAAATAGTCGTCCCTGTCACTTCTTTCCGGCACCAGTACATGACGAATCCACATAGATTTACCTGTATCCGACAGGTATTTTGCCATATCAAGAATGTTGTCATTCTTCTGTCCGGTCAGAAGCACATGCTGCTCCTCATCCATATGCTTAATATCTAACATTACAAGATCTGTTACTTCCATCAGCTTTTCAAATTTAGAAAAGAATGGTTCTTCTCTTGTAAATGGATTACCACAGGTATCTAGAGTTGTGTGAACTCCTTTTTCTTTCGCTTTTGTAAACAGCTCCAGCAGAAAATCAATCTGCAGGAGTGGTTCTCCTCCACTGACGGTAATACCGCCCTTACTTCCCCAGTAAGAGCGGTATCTCAATGCTTTTTCAAGCAGTTCATCTGCTGTGTAAGGCGTTCCTGCCTGCATATTCCAAGTGTCCGGATTGTGACAGAACTGACAGCGCATTGCGCATCCAGATAAAAAGATCACATACCGTACACCCGGTCCGTCAACGGAGCCAAAACTTTCCAGAGAATGGATATATCCTTTCGTCATTGTTTTGCTCCTTTAATACTTTTCAAATCAAATGTTCAAACTACATCTGCTCGTGGCATGTTCTTGCGATTACGTCTAACTGCTGCTCACGTGTCAGGTCAATGAACTTAACAGCGTATCCGGATACACGGATTGTAAAGTTTGCGTATTCCGGTTTCTCCGGATGTTCCATAGCATCACGCAGTTTTTCTACACCAAATACATTGACATTCAGATGATGTGCTCCGCGGTCAAAGTATCCATCCATAACATGTACAAGGTTTTCTTTTCTCTCATCATCGCTGTGTCCAAGTGCGCTCGGGCTGATTGTCTGTGTATTGGAAATACCATCCAGTGCCAGCTCATATGGAAGTTTAGCTACGGAGTTCAGTGAAGCTAACAGACCGCTCTTCTCTGCGCCGTATGACGGGTTAGCGCCTGGTGATAACGGCTCGCCACCTTTTCTTCCATCCGGAAGAGATCCTGTCGCTTTACCATATACAACGTTAGAAGTAATTGTAAGGATAGATGTCGTTGGTACAGAATTTCTGTAAGTGTGGCATTTGTTCAGCTTGTGCATAAATGTCTTCAGAAGCCAGATTGCCATGTCATCTGCACGGTCATCATCGTTACCATATCTTGGGAAGTCTCCCTCGATCTCAAAGTCAGTTGTAATTCCGTCTTCGTCACGGATTGGTTTAACCTTTGCATATTTGATAGCGCAAAGGGAATCTACTACATGAGAGAATCCTGCAATACCAGTTGCGAAAGAACGTTTTACATCTGTATCGATCAGTGCCATCTGTGCTGACTCATAATAATATTTGTCATGCATATAGTGGATCATGTTCAGTGTATCAACATACAGCTTGCTTAACCACTCCATCATCTCGTCATATCTTTCCATCACCTCATCGAAGTCAAGATATTCCGATGTGATTGGTCGGTAAGCAGGTCCTACCTGAACTTTGTTCTTCTCATCAATGCCACCGTTGATTGCGTATAACAGACACTTAGCAAGGTTTGCACGTGCTCCGAAGAACTGCATCTCTTTACCTGTCTCTGTTGCCGATACGCAGCAGCAGATTGAATAGTCATCGCCCCATACCGGACGCATAACATCATCGTTCTCATACTGGATTGAGCTTGTCTCTACGGAAATCAAAGCTGCAAACTTCTTAAAGTTCTCTGGCAGTCTTGAAGAATATAATACTGTAAGGTTTGGCTCCGGTGACGGTCCCATGTTCTTCAATGTGTGCAGGAAGCGATAATCATTCTTTGTTACCATAGAACGTCCATCCTGTCCAAGGCCAGCTACTTCCAGTGTTGCCCATGTCGGATCTCCTGAGAACAGCTCGTTGTAAGATGGGATTCTTGCAAATTTAACCATACGGAACTTCATTACCATATGGTCGATCAGTTCCTGAGCTTCTTTCTCCGTCAGTTTTCCGGCTTTTAAGTCTCTTTCAATATAAATATCAAGGAATGTAGAAATACGTCCGACACTCATTGCAGCTCCGTTCTGAGTCTTGATTGCTGCAAGGTATCCGAAATACAGCCACTGTGCTGCTTCTTTTGCATCTTTTGCCGGCTCTGAAATATCAAATCCGTAAGCAGCAGCCATTTCCTTCATCTCTTTCAACGCTTTGATCTGATCTGCAAGCTCTTCACGGAGACGGAAATCTGTTCCTTTCATACCATGTCTTGCATAACGCTCAAAATCATACTGTTTCTTTTCAATAAGAAAATCGACACCATACAATGCAACACGACGGTAATCACCTACGATACGTCCTCTTCCGTAAGTATCCGGAAGACCTGTGATGATCTTGTTATGTCTTGCTTTTTTCATCTCCGGTGTATAGATATCAAATACTCCCTGGTTGTGTGTTTTATGATATTTTGTGAAAATCTCATGCAGCTTTTCGCTTGGCTGATATCCGTAAGTTGTACATGCCTGCTCAGCCATCTTAATACCACCATATGGCATAAACGCTCTCTTAAGCGGTTTGTCTGTCTGAAGACCAACTACTTTTTCAAGATCCTTTGTTTCCTCACTGATGTATCCCGGTCCATAAGCTGTAAGTCCGGATACAACTTCTGTCTCCATATCAAGGACTCCGCCTTTGGCACGTTCTTCTTTCTGCAGTTCCTGAAGCTTTTCCCATAATGTGTTGGTTGCTTCTGTAGGACCTTCCAGGAAGGACTCATCTCCCTCATATGGTGTGTAGTTTTCCTGAATAAAATCTCTTACGTCTATGGAATGTCTCCAGTTCTCTCCGGAGAAGCCTTCCCACTGTTCACGCTGTGTCATCGCACATACTCCTTTCATCCTTCGTTTTCTGTTTTTCGTTGCAAAGTATATCATCTTGTGAATAAAATAGCAAGCATATTTTTGATAATCGTTCTCATTACAACGCTTGTACATGATTTTGTGCAATTTTGCCTGTTTTTGCGCCTTATATTGTATTTTCGCACGTACAAAACTGGTCTTTTTTATATAGTTTTTCTATATCTATATAGGTGCATGCAATATGCTAACATCAAGAATATATAAAAAAGGACGCCCTCTACGGACATCCCTTTCTGATATCTTCTTCAATTATATCTCTTATTCAGCAGATGCCTTCTCGACCTGTGCAATTGCTGCTTTCTGCATCGGGATACGGCAATTCTTGTTGTTACCGAATTCCACGATCAGATCATCATCACTGATGTCGATGATCACACCGTAAAAACCGCTTGATGTGAGTACTGTATCTCCAACTTCCATCTCTGCGATCATAGCCTGTACTCTCTTCTGTTCTTTCTTCTGTGGTCTGATGAATAAAAACCAGAATCCACCAAAGATCAATGCATATATTAAAACTAAAACAATCCCGTTTACCGGTGAACTCTGTGCTGCTAATGTAAACATATTTCTTCCTCCTAATATTTTTAAACACTATTGCTATCATACACAATAATGCAGGCTCTAGCAAGCTATTTCCCACAATTTCATAGAAATTTTACGAATTATTCCCCGAAACTGCGTCCAGTTTCCATTTCTTATATTCCTTATATCTTCCCGCTTCTATAGCATCCCGTATTTCTTCCATCATCGTATTATAGAAATACAGATTGTGAAGCACGCAGAGCCGCATGCCGAGCATCTCTTTTGCTTTCAGCAAATGTCTGATATACGCTCTGGAATAGGAACGGCATGCCGGACACTGGCATCCTTCCTCGATCGGCTTATCATCCAGTTCAAATCTGGCATTAAAAAGATTCAGTTTTCCATGATTCGTATAGACATGTCCATGTCTTCCGTTACGGCTTGGATATACACAGTCAAAGAAGTCTACTCCACGGTCAACCGCCTCCAGAATGTTTGCCGGTGTGCCGACTCCCATCAGATACGTCGGTTTGTTCTCAGGCAGATGCGGTACAACCGCATCCAGAATCCGGTACATCTCTTCATGTGTTTCTCCGACCGCAAGTCCGCCGATCGCATAACCATCCAGATCAAGTTGTGCAATCTCCTGTGCATGGCGGATACGGATATCTTCATAGACGCCACCCTGGTTAATTCCAAAAAGCATCTGCTGCTTATTGATCGTATCCGGAAGACTGTTCAGACGGTTCATCTCTGCCTTACAGCGTTTCAGCCATCTGGTTGTCCGGTCAACCGATTTTTCCATATAATCTCTTTTTGCAATACTCGACGGACATTCATCAAATGCCATTGCTATTGTAGACGCAAGATTAGACTGAATCTGCATACTTTCCTCCGGTCCCATAAAAATCTTGTGCCCGTCTATATGGGAGTTGAAATAAACTCCTTCTTCTTTGATTCTTCTGAGTCCTGCCAGAGAAAAAACCTGAAACCCGCCGGAATCTGTAAGGATTGGCTTATCCCAGGTCATAAATTTATGAAGACCGCCCAGCTTTTTCACAACTTCATCTCCCGGACGCACATGGAGATGATACGTATTTGAAAGTTCCACCTGCGTCTTGATCTGCTGGAGGTCATCTGTGGAAACTGCGCCCTTGATCGCGGCCGCCGTTCCCACATTCATAAATACAGGTGTCTCTATAACACCATGCACTGTATGCAATCTTCCTCTTTTGGCAAGACCATCTTTTTTAATTAATTCATACATGATCTTATCCTCATTGCTTTCTGTGATTTTCATCATTTACTGCTTATTATCTCTTTATTCCTTAATTGCTGCCAGCAGCACTTTTCTAATTATGACATACAACCGGCACATCTTTGTATACCAGTTCATACATCTTCGGTGCAACTGATGGCGGTAAATTGACACAACCATGGGAACCGTGTGATTTATAACGGCTTCCTCCGAAAGTCGGCTGCCATGAAGCATCATGAAATCCAATTCCTCCATTGAAAGGCATCCAGTATTTAACCGGCGTCTCATAGGAATAAGTACCATCCGGTCTTCTCTCACCACGAAGTGTTGCATTCTTTGTTTTATATGTCAGAGAATACACGCCCGGAGGTGTTGCATTGCCTTTGTTCGGATTACCGGTTACAACATCTGTGCTGAGCACAACTTTACCCTTCTTAATAAAGTATGCTCTCTGATTCGTTAAGTCTACCTCTGCATAAGTATCTCCCATATCCATCGTATCATGGGATGCTGCTTTACTTAAATATTTCGGTTCACGGGTGACTGTCTCACCTTTTTTGATATTCTTTGTCAGCTCTTTGTATTCGCTGTCCTGCGCTATGCACCAGCCATAATCTCCGCCATCCACTTTGACTGTGTTTCCGGTTGCGGTTTTGAAAGTGCGTGTCTTTCCTCTGGTATTATATTTGGACGCAAGACTCTGAATATACTTCTTCACCGCATCTTTGTCAAACTTCACTTTCATCTTCTTGTTTACTTTCACCCATTGTGAAATAACAGAAGAATCTACGACTTCTGTCTTCGGACTGAAATCATATGTAACCTTTGCTCCGAGATAACTGTTCATCTTCTCAGCCGCATCTTTGACTTCCTGTGAGTCTTTTGTATAATCCGGCTTAATATAGCATCCCTCTTTTGTAAGATCCAGTTCTGACTGGAATCCGTCTAATGCTTCCTTAATTGCTTCATTGAACGCATCTTCATCAATCTCTGTGCCGATAACTTCCGGTTCAATCTCAAATCGGGTATCCATGAATTTCGGATATGCATTTTTTGATTTAGTTTGGTTCTTCTTATCCATACAATTCAGGCCACTGACCTCATCTGCCAGTGCTTCTTTGTCGTATTTTACACCAACTGAAGCCTCAATCTGCGGATGATTCCAAAGTGATATGATCCACAGGAAATTGTTCTGCTGTTTTATGCATTTTGCAAGTTCATCAGACTGCACATACTCCAGGGAAATGTCAGATCCGTCAATCTCTTCTGTACTTCCGTCAGATTCTTTCAATGTAAGTACATAATCTCCGACATCTTTCTTTAACTTGCTCTCCACCTGGCTTACACTCTTAAGCGCAACATCGTTGCCATTGATCTTCGTATAGAACATAAAATGGCTTCCAAAATAAAGTGCAATTCCGATATAAACTACAGCGAGGATCCCCACGATAGTTCCGATCACTTTTCCTGCTTTTTTCTTACGTCTGCGTTTTTTGTATGCTTTTGATGCCTCTTTTACTGCGTCCGACTCTACCTCGCCTTCTTCACCCTCAAAGTCCTCAAAGTCCTCATAATCCGGTTTTTCATCATAACCTGCCGCATGAGTTTTCTTTGCTTTTCTGTGGCTGATTTCTTCATAATCATCTTCATCAAATTCTTCGAATCCATCTTCATCGAAATCATCTTCATCTATTGAATCACGGATCTCAGACTTATGAAGATCACCATATAATTCCCGCATTGTTTCTTCGATAATCTCATCGGCTCTTTTGTCATTCTTACTCATAAGCGCTTACTCCTTTTTTATTCACATGTCCCATTATAATATGCATATCCATAAAAGTACAGACTAAATTTTAAGGAAAATATGAAGAATTTTTGAATATCCGCCCTTATTCATCCGTTGCGCTTTTCTCCTGCTTCCTATATAATAAGTTGTATCGTTTTACATACCGAACAATTTCAAAGACTACATATTATAGAAGAAATGGAGAACAACTATGGCAGGTTCAACTTTAGGAAATTTATTTACAATCACAACCTGGGGCGAGTCACACGGTGCCGCAATCGGGGTTGTTATAGACGGATGTCCTGCGGGACTTTCTTTAGATGAAGAAGATATTCAAATCTATCTCGACCGCAGAAAACCGGGGCAGAGCCGCTTTACAACTGCAAGAAAAGAGTCCGATAAAGCACGTATTTTATCTGGCGTTTTTGAAGGTCATACAACCGGAACGCCAATTTCCATCATGGTCGAGAATACAGACCAGCGTTCCAGAGATTATGGCAAGATCAAAGACTGCTATCGTCCGGGACATGCAGATTACACTTTTGA
Organism: Dorea sp. OM07-5; assembly: GCF_003481355.1. Lineage (NCBI taxonomy): Bacteria > Bacillati > Bacillota > Clostridia > Lachnospirales > Lachnospiraceae > Dorea > Dorea sp. OM07-5. The sequence continues at coordinate 166,032 of NZ_QUKZ01000005.1, forward strand.
TGCCAAGTACGGTTTTCGCGACTACCGTGGTGGCGGACGTTCTTCCGGTCGCGAAACGATCGGACGTGTTGCAGCCGGAGCAATCGCCGCAAAGATATTAAGACAACTCGGTATCACCATTACAGCTTATACCCGTTCCATCGGAGATATTGTCATTCCGGAAAATGAATATCATTACGATCAGATTACAGAAAATGCACTCTATATGCCAAATAACGATTACGCAGCCAGGGCTTCGGACTACCTTGCTGAATGTATCAGAAAGCAGGACTCCTCAGGCGGCATGATCGAATGTGCGATCACCGGTGTACCTGCCGGTATCGGAGAGCCCGTATTTCATAAACTGGACGCTGCACTTTGCAGTGCGGTTATGTCCATCGGTGCAGTCAAAGGTGTGGAGATTGGCGACGGTTTCCAGGCTGCTGCCGCACTTGGAAGTAACAACAACGATTCTTTCCGTCTTGACGCTGGTAAGCTTACCAAAGCAACAAATCACTCTGGCGGTACACTCGGAGGTATGAGCGACGGCAGTCCGATCATACTGCGGGCGGCAGTCAAGCCAACGCCATCTATCTCCCAGCCACAGGATACCGTCATGAGAACAGACTGTCAGGAGCTTACAGATACTACAATTGAGATTACCGGGCGCCACGATCCTGTCATTGTTCCCCGCGCTGTCGTTGTCGTAGAAGCAATGACGGCTGTCACAGTACTGGATCTGCTCATGCGCAACATGAGTTCCCGACTGGACAGCCTCATCAAATTCTACCGTTCCTAAATTATCACAGCAATTATCTCAAATCATATGTTCAAGAATTAAATTTGAAAACATCCACCTCCAATGAATTCCCGCAGTAGGGAGTTCGTTGGAACGTTTTCACTTCCGATTCCCACAAAATAATCCAGGAATTTTAACAATCGTTTTGCTTCTACATATTCCGGTGCTTTTCTGTCCACTCCGAACAGAAGTGCTTCCACATATGGTTTCAATACAGCAAGTTCATAAATCAACGCCGAATTGAACATCACATCCGCTTCTTCCTGATATGGGAAAATATTCTTCTCTTCCCCTTTTCTTACAGATGGCCACATATTGATTGTCCGCGCAACCGAAGCGCCTCTTGTTCTTGCATCCCGGACAATTCTCCGGAGCAGACGTCCGTCTGTTGTCGGAATCCGGTTATGCTCATCAATATTCAGCTGTGTCAGTGCACTGATATAGATCTTGAATTTATTTTCATCCGGAAGACTCTGCGTCAGTTTCGGATTCAGGCAGTGGATTCCTTCGATGACGAGAACATCATTTTTTCCCAGCTTCTTCACGTCCGGTCCGTATTCCTTATGTCCGGTCACAAAATTAAACCTTGGAAGAACAACTTCCTTTCCTGCAAGCAGATCTCCCAGTTGTCTGTTAAATAACTCCACATCTACTGCTTCCAGACATTCAAAATCAAAATCTCCGTTCTCGTCCACCGGATTCTCTTCCCGTTCCACAAAATAATTATCTACCGCGATCGGATGCGGCACCAGACCACAGGCACGAAGCTGTACTGACAGTCGATGGGAAAATGTTGTCTTTCCGGATGATGACGGACCGGCGATCAGGATAAATTTTAATTCCGGTCTGGCAGCGATCGTTGCAGCTATTTCCGCAATTTTTTTCTCCTGTAATGCTTCCTGGACGAGTACTGTCTCCCGCACATCACCTTTGGTAATCCTGTCATTCAGTGCACCAACAGTCTCAATCCCCTGCATATCACCCCAACTTGTGGATTCTTTTAATACATGGAATAATTTGTTCTGCGGCTCAAATGGCGGAACAATTTCCGGTTCCTTCTGTTCCGGCATCTGGAGCACAAATCCGTCATCATAAAGATACAATTTAAAGTATTTTAAATACCCGGTGCTCGGAACCATATATCCATAATAATAGTCTTCAAATTCATTAATGCTGTAGATATTTACTTTGGAAACCCTGCGGTACGCAAACAATTTCTCCTTATCATGCATACCGTATCTGGCAAATGTCGCAATCGCATCATCGGTATTTACAGATTTCTTATTGATTGGAAGATCTGCCTCTACCATCTGATGCATCCGTGCTTCTACCTGATCCAGGAACTGCTGATCCAGTACAACATTGCCTTCAATTGTACAATAATATCCCTTACTGACGGAATAGTGGATCCGGACTTTATCAACATTCTCGTGTTCTGCCACATCATAAATTGCTTTAACAAGCAAAAGGCTCATGCTTCTTTTGTATGTTTTGTGCCCACTGTCACATGCTGTTGTCTCAAAGTTAAGTGTACAGTCTCTGTTTACTTTCTTGTGAAGTTCCTGTAATTTACCATCAACCGTGACAAGTACGATATCATGGGAATATTCTTTCTGATATTCTTTTGCGATCTCCAGATAGGTTGTTCCGGCTTCATACTGTCTGATCTCGTCATGGATTTTTACCTGATACATTTCACATCATCCTTTCTTTGCATCTGTCCGAAAATGTCTGTGCAACATCTGCCATTCCTATACCACCGTAAACGGATGATGGATGGCAGCACTTATAACCGCTGTCTGCGGAAACGCTTCCTGCAGATAATTCTTCATATCTTCTATAAAAATGTGTTCCACACCATAATGTCCTGCATCAATGATTGCAAGTTCCTGTGCAACTGCATCAATCCCCTCGTGATGATCGATATCTCCGGTAATCAATACATCCGCCTTTTTTGCCAGCGACTGTGTGATCACGCTTTTTCCGGAACCCGGACAGAGAGCGATCCGCGATACCTGTTGAGCAAGATCACCAAATACTTTCACTTGCGGAACCCCATATGCTTTCTTTACTCTATCGCAGCATTCTTTTAAAGTTACCGGTTTCTGCCAGCTGCCAATCTCACCAATGCCTTCCGGATACTCCTCACCTGTTTCCGGCTGTATGCGCATTCCGGTAACATCCAGTACTTCTGTATCATTGAGCCCCAGAAGATTGCCTGCAAGCTCAGCCATCCTGCATACATCGTAATTTGTATGCATTGCATAATAAGAAATATCATTACCGAGCAGCTGTAACAGACGTCTGCCGATAAAATCCCGGTTGTTGATCTGTTTCATACCGCCAAAAATCAACGGATGATGTGTTACAAGCATATCTGCTTTCTGACAGATCACATCCTCCACCACTTCATCTGTCGCATCCAGCGCAACATAGATTTTACGGACTTCTTTATCGTCTCTTCCGGCAAGAAGTCCGACATTATCCCAGGAGAGCGCCGCATCCTTTGGATATACATTTTCTATTTTTTCCATGATCTCTTTACAGAGCATACTATTCACCTCTGTTTCCTGTATTCCCGTTTCCGGGTTTCTCATTTATTTTCTATTATAATATGCTGTTAATCAGATATCTCCGGCTATAATACTTACAGATTATTCTGCATTATGCACATCCGTGATTCGTTCCAGTGCTTCTTTTGTTCTTAGCATCTCTTCTGCAAGCTCTGCTTTCCTCACCTGAATACTTGTACTGTCTGCCTGTTTATTTAACTGCTTCAAAATCTTCTCCTGGATCGCACATTCCCGCAACAGGAAATCCTTTAGCACCGGATGCTTTTTTTCAAGTAATTTCTTTCCATAATAGTATTCATACTCTTCATAGGTTTCCGACTCTCCATGCTCCACTTTGAGAATCGGATAGTATTTGCCATCTTCTTCCACCATATCCTCATCGACGATCAAAAACTGTTCCTGCGTAAGATACCGTCGTACTTTGTCAATCTCTGACTGTGGCTGTAAAATACAGGTTTTCATCTGATTGATCACATCTTTACCATCTTCCAGAATATGGATCACAAGTCCACCACCCATTCCAGCGGTGATAAGCGTATCTGCTTCTCCCGGAACAAGTGCCTGTGTACCATCCGACAATCTTGTCTCAATCCAATCCGACAGTCCCTGTTCTTCAATATGTATTCTCGCCCGCTCAAGCGGTCCTTTATTAATATCCATAGCGATTACCCGTGATGCGATCTTCTCCTGTATCAGATAAATCGGGATATAGCCATGGTCAGTTCCAACATCTGCAACAGAGGCGCCCTCTGTCACAAGAGCTGCAACTGCGTACAGTCTTTTTGATAGTTCCATAGGCGCCTCTTTCTTAGTCTAAATAATCTCTTAATTTTCTGCTGCGGCTCGGATGACGAAGCTTACGAAGTGCTTTTGCTTCAATCTGTCTGATACGCTCACGCGTAACGTCAAATTCCTTGCCAACTTCTTCCAGTGTACGTGCACGTCCGTCATTCATACCAAAACGCAGTCGCAATACTTTCTGTTCTCTCTCTGTCAGCGTGTCCAGTACTTCATCCAGCTGTTCTTTCAGAAGAGTCTGTGCTGCTGCCTCTGCCGGCACCGGTACATTATCATCCTGAATAAAGTCACCAAGATGACTGTCCTCCTCTTCACCGATCGGAGTTTCCAGTGACACCGGTTCCTGGGAAATCTTAAGGATCTCACGCACTCTGTCTACCGGCATGTCCAGCTCAGCAGCGATCTCTTCCGGCGTAGGTTCACGTCCTAAATCCTGCAATAACTGTCTGGAAACACGGATCAATTTGTTGATCGTCTCTACCATATGCACTGGAATACGGATCGTTCTTGCCTGATCGGCAATTGCTCTTGTAATCGCCTGACGGATCCACCATGTTGCATACGTACTAAACTTAAATCCTTTATGATAATCGAATTTCTCTACTGCTTTGATCAGACCTAAGTTACCTTCCTGAATAAGGTCAAGAAACAACATGCCTCGTCCAACATATCTCTTTGCAATGCTGACAACAAGTCTAAGGTTCGCTTCTGCCAGTCTCTTCTTGGCGCTCTCATCGCCTTCTGCCATACGTTTTGCAAGATCTACTTCTTCTTCCGCTGTCAGAAGCGGAACTTTACCGATCTCTTTCAGATACATTCTGACCGGATCTTCAATGCTGACTCCATCCGGAACAGACAGGTCAATCTTCTCAACATCTACTTCATCCTCGTCTGAGATTACAATATCCGAATCATCAATATCGTCATCATCGGAGCTGATACGAAGCACATCGATATTCTGTCCTTCCAGATATTCAAATACTTTCTCCATCTGTTCAGAATCCAGATCGATATCATGGAAGAAGTCATTGATTTCCTGAATCTCAAGAATCCCTTTTTTCTTCTTTCCAAGCTTCACCAGTTCTTTTAATCTCTCTTCAAATTTTGCCATGTGTTCGTCCATGTAATGCCATCCTCTCATTGCTTGTTTATATTTTATCCCTAATTAATGGAAATATGCAGTTTCTCAAGGTCCTGCAGCTGACGTTTTGCTTCCATCAGACGCTGCAGTCCTGCAATATCTGTCGGCGCAAGATTCCTTGCTGCCTCTTCAATGCTGTGGTTCTTCACACGGATGATTGTTTCTTTCAATGCTTTCTCCTGCTCCCCAAGAGTTGTCAGTTCCTTGATTTTCGTGTGGAACAGACTCGCAACTTCGCGATGTTCTTCCTCATCCGTAAAATGATTCATAATCTGTGCCGGATTCACCTGCTGTTTCTCATATTGTTCATACAATATAGAAGCAACTGTCCGATATATATCGCCGGTAAAATCTTCCGGTGAAATGTATTTACAGATCTGTGAAAATATATTCTCATCTTCGATCAGCCACGTCAGAAGCACCTTCTGGGACGTAATATTCCCATCTTCTTTCTTCTCTTTTCGTGTCTGTTTCGGTCTGGAAACCGGCTTTGCCAGTCCCTGCTGTACGGCAGTCTTCACAACTAATTTGCGAAGCTCTTCATATCCCACGTGATATGCCTGCGCAACAGCTTCTATGTAATTATTGCGCTCAATCTCTTCTTCAAACTCTCCAAGCCGTCTTGCAACTTCCCGCATAAAATCAGTCTTTCCTTCCGGTGAATGCATATCATAATCCCGCTCCAGAACTTCCAGGCTGAACATGAATCCATTCCTTGCTCTGCCAATCCGTTCTTCAAAAGCTTCCGCTCCGAGATTCTTGATAAATTCATCCGGATCTTTGTAAGGTTCCATACGGATAATCTTTGCCGTAATCCCTACATCCTTAAGAATCGGGATTGCGCGCAGTGCTGCTTTCGTCCCTGCCTCATCACTGTCGTAAGTCAGATATACTTCCTTCACGTAACGCTTGATCAGTGAAGCATGTCCCGGTGTCAATGCAGTTCCTAAAGATGCGACCGCATTGGTAAATCCTGCCTGATGCAACGAAATCACATCCATATACCCTTCGCACAGAAGAAAATATGGCTTTCTTGTGCTTCTTGCACGGTTCAATCCGTACAAGTTCCTGCTCTTGTCAAAAATCAGTGTCTCCGGAGAGTTCAGATATTTTGGTTTCGCATCTCCCATCACGCGACCGCCAAATCCAATCACACGGCTGTTCACATCCATGATTGGGAACATCACACGATTCCAGAACTTGTCATGCGCACCATGCCGCTCATCAATACTGATCAAACCAGCCTTCGCAATCATCTCGTCCTTATATCCTCTTTCTTTCAGGTAACGGTACAAATCGTCGCTATACTTATTGGAATATCCCAGCCCAAAAGCCTTAATCGTATCATCCGACAGTTCCCGCCTCTTTAAATAAGAAAGTCCGGCTTCTCCTTTTGAACTCTTAAGCTGTACATAAAAATACTGTGCTGCGATCTTATTGATCTCAAGCAGAATTGCCTTCAGATCAGCTCTCTCCTTCGCCTGTGCAGAATATTCCATTTCCGGAAGTTCTACCCCGGCCTTGTCAGCCAGATATTTCAGTGCTTCCTGAAAAGTATAATTTTCATACTCCATCAAAAATGTAAATACATTCCCACCTGCACCACAGCCAAAGCAATAATACATCTGCTTCCCGCGGCTTACTGAAAATGATGGAGACTTCTCATTGTGAAAAGGACACAGACCGAAATAAGAGCTGCCCTTTTTTTGTAATTTCACATAGCTGGAAATCACATCCACAATGTCATTGCGGGATCTGACTTCCTCTATAATCTCATCAGAATAATACATATACTCCGCCCTTTTTCTTTGTCTTAAAAATACCCTCATGCTAAATATTCAACAAAGAACTTTGATTTCCTTTTAATATTTCCAAGATTCTGGGATAAAATATTCCTGAAACTTCTTTACGGCATAGTTATCCGTCATTCCGGCAATATAATCACACACGATCATTTCTTCCGGCTCACCTCGTTCTTCCAGAATGGTCAGAAATTCTTCTGGCATTGCCTCCAGATGTTCCATATAATACTGATACAGACTGGTGATCATATGAATGGCTTTTCCTTCCTCACCTTTTGCATCCTGATTTGTATAAACACGTTCAAACAAAAATTCTCTGAGTCCGCTCATCGCATCCTGGATCTCCGGTGACATCACGATCTTATCACGATCCATACTGGATATGATCACATCATGCACCATCGTATTCAGCCTTTCTCTTGTCGTCATTCCGAGAATATCCGTATAACACTTCGGAATATCTTCTATCCTCAGGATTCCTCCACGGATCGCATCATCAATATCGTGATTGACGTACGCAATTTTATCCGACAATCTCACAATCTGTCCTTCCAGCGTATGCGGATTTCCACTAGTCTTATGATTTTCAATCCCATCAACTACTTCCCAGGTCAGATTCAGTCCCTGTCCCTGTTTTTCCAGATATTCTACTACACGCACACTCTGTATATTATGACTGAATCCAGATGGACTGACACTGGCAAGCGCACGTTCCCCTGCGTGTCCGAACGGTGTATGCCCCAGATCATGTCCCAATGCGATTGCCTCCACCAGATCTTCGTTCAGTCTCAACGCTTTCGCGATTGTTCTTGCATTCTGCGATACTTCCAATGTATGTGTAAGTCTTGTCCGGTAATGATCCCCCTTCGGATAAAGAAAGACCTGCGTCTTCTGTTTTAACCTGCGGAATGCTTTACAATGTAAGATTCGGTCTCTGTCTCTTTGAAATACCGGTCTGAGATCACACTGTGGTTCCGGTCTTTTTCTTCCCCGTGATGCAATACTTTTCGCTGCATAAGAACTTAAATATTCTAATTCACGCTCTTCGAGCTGCTCTCTGATCGTCATAACAGTACCCTCCTTGACTCTTCCCGCATATTTACAACAACATATTTCAATGCTATATTACTTTTATTATAAAAAATTAGATTTTGTCCGTCAATGAACAGCAACTCTAAATTAAGGCGGGAATCACAGGAACCATTAAAACAATCCTATTCAAAAAAAGAGCGGGAACCCTTGAAAAAATCAAGGATTCCCACCACAAATAAAAAATGCGGAAGATGGGACTTGAACCCACACAAGCGCAATGCTTACAAGATCCTTAGTCTTGCTCGTCTGCCAGTTCCGACACTTCCGCATAGGACGTTGAGCTTATTTTTATTTATCTCTCTCGCTCTGTCCGTAGATTATAATACTATAACCCAACCTAAATGTCAACATATTTTTTGAACTTTTTTAATTTTTTTAAATCTTTTTTCAATCGTGACATTTTCCTATATCATATTCTGGCGTTTCAATTCTCTGACCTGCTCTCTTACATACTTGAATGTTGCACGCTCACCTTTTTCTGCCAACATCTTCAAAAGCTTATGTATAAGTGCCGCTGTCTCCGGATGGATCATCTTGCCAAGCTTCGCCGCACCTTTCTCATAATACTGAAGCGGCTCTTTGTCTGTATACTTATCACCCAGATAAGTTTTGGATGCTGCGATCCGGTCCATAAACATCTCATACACATACTTTACCGGCATCTTCTGTCCTACAATCCCCTCTCCCGGAACTATACTGTAATCAATCCAGTATTCATAATGATGCTTATTACGACCTTTGTGATGCAGCCACGCTGTAGAATATCCGGTTGCTTCACGTTCTGCATTATTCGGGCTTCTTGTTCCCTGATAATACTTACAGCCGACCAGAAATTCTGTCGGAGAATATTTGGACAGATCATGAAGCAGCCCTTGCTTGTATAATCCAACTTTAAAACAATGTTTCATAACCAATAGTTTGTGGTGATTGATCGTTTGCAGATGTTTTAACGCCTTCATACTTATATCTCCATTCCTCTTCATTTATTCTTTGTCATTTCTTTCACATACTTTATATTTATTATGCACTTTTTTTCAATAACTTTCAAGAGAGTATCCCTGTTTTCTTATTTTGCAACCAGGACAACTATTGTTCTTTCTTCAATTTCGATAGATTTCTGTCCACCCAAACAGATCATTTCAGCTTTTATACCGTCTTTTGTGGAAGCGGCAAGATACCATTTTTTATTTTTCGGAAGAGATGGCAGAGCAAATGTATGACGGATCCAGTGCATATTATAAGCGACATAGCAGTCCTCTGCTTCAAGCGATGTTCCACTGTAATATACGCCCAGCTGTCTACTTGCGACTTCCTTCTCTATTCTCCATGCATATTCTCCGTGGTAGGATACATCCGGAACTCCGCATCTAGTCGTATCTGTTCCGCTCATCTCCTGCGCCGGATGGAATACTTTATAACGTTTGCGGAATGCGATCAGATCCCGCACGAAATCATGCAGTTCCTGATGCGTCGTCAGTTTTTTCCAGTTCACCCAGCCTGTTGAATTGTCCTGACAATAGACATTGTTATTTCCTTTCTGTGAATTGCCAAACTCATCCCCCGCCAGCAGACACGGTGTCCCCTGTGCCAGAAATACAAGAAACAGCGCATTATACAGCTGTCCTCTCCTTAAGCTTACAACCGCTTTCTTCCTTGATGGGCCTTCTGCTCCGCAGTTCCAGCTGTAATTATAATCCGGTCCATCCTGGTTATTTTCTCCGTTCGCTTCATTGTGTTTTCCTTCATAGGATACAAGATCCATAAGCGTGAAGCCATTATGTGACGCAATATAATTGAAGCTTCCTTCTTTCTCCGACAGGTGACGTAGCCAGTAAGTCACTGCTTCCACCATACCCTCGTCTCCTTTTAAGAAACGGCGCATCACATTCTGAAATTCCGTATGATGAACCATCAGCTTGCAGTCCTGTAAATACGGATCTTCATACGCTGCTCTGGTTGATACTGCTGCCGGATTCAGGATATATCCGTCTATATGATATTCCTGCCTGTAATAGCGCAGGCAATCCAGCACCTGATAGATCGGCGTCTCCGGACAAAAGGGCATTTCCAGCACGACTTCAATTTCCGATGCATGACATGCTTTCACCATGTTTTTCAACGAACGCACACCGTCAGATATAGCAGAATAGCTGTTCTTCGGTGCAAAGAAATACCCAGGTCCATATCCCCAGTAATTTGGCTTTCTTTTTCCTTCCAGAAATGAATAAACCGGCATACACTGAATCTGGTTGATCCCCAGGTCTTTCAGATAAGGAAGCTTTTCTATGACGCCTTCAAAGGTTCCTCTGTGTGCAACCTTTGAATAACTATCCTGTGTAAATCCACGCACGTGAAGGCTGTACGCAATAACATCCTTATATGCATAAGCCGGATATCTGTCATCCTCCCAGTCATATTCTGTGATCAGGACCTGACTCTTATTCTCTTTTGTAAATGCTTTTGTGTACGGATCAGTCACAACTTCTTCATCCATCAGATACTCATAGGCATATGCACCTGACTGGATATCCGTCACCTTTACTGTATATACCGCACCTTCACTTTGCCGCATCGGATATCTGGCACATGGTTCTTTTTCCCCTGCATGATACAGGAGAAGGCAACATGCCTTCCCCTTCTTCGCTGCAACGGAAAAACTGACTCCATCTTCCTGTACCGTAACCCCCATCGGTAACTGCTGCCCTTGTGTATTCTTCATTCTTTGTGTCCTTTTTCCCTTTCTGTACTCTATTGCCAACCATCTGTGCCGTACATATCTACATTATCTTTATTGATCATAAAGACTTCTTCATAGACTTCCTTCTCATAATCGTTTCCATCCAGAATATTGTCTGCTGTCTCTGCAGCTTTCTTTCCTATGTTAATCGGTGACTGTGCTGCTGTTCCTACAATCTGGTTCTCTCTTTTCTTTAATTCTTTCTTAATATCCGGTGACCCATCCACACCGTAAATCAGTACTTTATCATTACCGACAACATTCACTGCTGTCTTTGCCGCAACCGCAAGCTGGTCATTGCCACACATGATCGCAGTCAGATTCGGGTATTTCTTCAACATCTTCTCTGCTGCCTTCAATGCTTTGTTAAATTTTCCTTTTGTATCTGCTCTGTCTACTACTTCAAACCCTTTTTCTGCTTTGGAGATCGCCTCTTCAAATCCGGTGATACGTTCATTCATGGAATTCTGTGTCGGGCATTCCAGAATTGCAACGGTTCCTCCGTCCGGACTCTTTTTGATCAGATCTTCTCCGCAGATATATCCTGCATTCTTATTATCAGAGCCTACGTAGGCATCCACATAGGACATCTCTTTTACCTGCGTATCTACATTAATGATCTTCACACCGGCATCCTTAAGTTTCTTAAGAGATGGTGTGATCTTCTCCCAGTCTACCGGGCTTAAAATAATGGCATTGATACCATCCTTGATCATCTCATCAATCTGCTTTGCCTGTTTGTCCGCATTCCCGCCTGGATCTTTTGTGATCAGAGTAGAATCATCTGCTTCCACAACTTCTCTCGTCGCACTTTCCAATGTAATAAAATACGGGTTCTCCATATCGATCACGGAAAATCCGATTAAGTACTTTTCCTGATCTGCATTTTCGTCTGTATCTTCTTCGGCTGTTGCATTATCTTCCGGTGTTCCTACATCTTTTTTGCATGCAGTCATTCCTAACATGCAGACTAACAGGACTGCCAGAAGCAATGATATTTTTTTTCTTAACATGCTGTTTTCCTCCTTATGTACACGCAGATTTATTTTACAACATTTTTCTTAATTTGGCTACTACATCCTTGCTTTTTGCCTGTTCCTTTGATAGAGTTAAGTTATCTTAGAAAAAGGAGAATTATATTATGAGTGAACAGAATATGAACACAGATGAAGAGCAGATCACAGTAACTCTTACAATGGAAGATGATGAAGAGATTGACTGCGCAGTTTTAACTACATATTCAGCAAACGGAAGAGAGTATATTGCGCTGCTTCCTCTGAATGAAGAAGGTGAGAGTGAAGACGGTGATGTTTATCTCTACCGCTACGAAGAAGTAGACGGCGAGCCGACACTTGGCAATATCGAAGACGATGACGAATACGACATCGCTGCCGATGCATTTGACGAGTGGATGGATGAGCAGGAATTTGAAGAATTATAAGAAGAGCTCTTTTACAAAACGGGAAGGACTGCAGTCTTTTCCGTTTTTTTCTTTTACATAACTGATGACAAGCTGGCGTTTTGCCCGTGTCATCGCCACATAGAACAAGCGTCTCTCCTCTTCCGTCTCATCCTGCATGACAGCCCGCCTGTATGGCATGCTGCCCTCATTTGCGCCAAGGATAAATACGGTATCATATTCCAATCCTTTCGCCCCGTGCATTGTCAGCATACAAATGCCTTCTTTTTGCGTTTTTCTGCTGTTTTCCCATAAATTTTCTTCATATTGCTCAATGTGCGCAAACCACTCTGGAATTGTCGCATACGCTTTTGCTCTCTCCTGAATCTCATCGAGCACCTCAAACAGTTCTTCTGTACACAGTCTGCGGTAAGCGGCATATTCTTTCAGAAATGCATCATAACCGACTCTTTTTCGTATATACTGGATCACTGCATACGGACTTTTTCCTGCAATCATCTTCATATCCCATTCCAGTTGATCAATGCGATCCTGCATCCATTTTTTATTTTGGTAATATTTCCTCAGACTTTCATAATCTGCCCTGTCACTGCGCATGCTGTCCCGGCTGATGTAGCGGTTCGGGCGGTTTGCAATCCTTAAAAGGTCTTTCCTTGTGACAATTCCTTCTGCCAGGTGCAGATAGCTTTTGATATCCTGTCCGATAAAATGTTCATATATATTATATAAATGTTCTTTCATCTGAAACGGTATCTGATGCTCCATCAATGTTTCCGCCATCACTCTTGCCTCAGCAGCAGTGCGGTATAAAATCGCAATTTCTTCATACTGTATTCCACTTTTTAAAGTTTCCCTTATCCGGCCCAGAATATACCTGCTTTCTTCAAACGGATCTCTCACTTCCTGTACATGAACTGTCAGATCTGCTTTCTGTTCTGCCTTGATTTTCTTCAAAAAGCGATTTTTATTATTTGTGATCACACGCAGCGCTCCATTCACAATATGTGCTGTTGAACGGTAATTCACATCCAGCAGGATTTGCTTTGCCTGCGGATAATCTTTCATAAACTGCTGCATAATTCCCGGACTCGCTCCGCGGAATCCGTAAATAGACTGGTCATCATCCCCCACTACAAACAGATTGGCGTTTTCGCCCGCCAGCATCCGCAGGACATCATACTGTACCCGGTTAATATCCTGAAATTCATCCACCAGAATATACGGGAAACGTTTTTGCCATTTTGCCAGTATATCCGGTCTGCTCTCAAACAGGCGGCTACACTCCAGCAGCATATCCTCAAAATCCAGCTTATGAAGACGCTTCTTTTCCTTCTCATAAGCAGTATAAATATCCCGAAAACGATTTTCGCCATATTGCTTTGCTTCATATGTTTCTATATTGTAGCGGTGATTCTTCACATTCCCAATCTCCTCCGACAGATTCTTAAGAAAATCTTCTTCCCGGAGCAACTCTTCATCCTCACCCCAGTCCGTCTTCGAAACGATCCCTGTAAGCAGATTTTTTCGTTCTTCTTCCGTCAGAAGATTCGCGGAAGTAAGTCTGTAAGCCCACTTTAAAATCCCGTAATAAACACCGTGAAATGTTCCAAATGTCACCGCTGATGCCTGCTGTTTCATAACTTTGGCAAACCGCTGTTTCATTGACTTTGCCGCATACTTTGTAAAGGTAAGGACCAGAATTTCTTCTGGTCTTACCTTATAATTCATGATCAGATATTCAATTCTTTTTGCAATGGTAAGAGTTTTCCCTGAACCGGGACCGGCAAGAACCATACAAGGTCCTTCCTTATGGGCGACCGCCTCTTTCTGAGCATGATTTAATTGCATATATACCTCTATTTGCTTAATAATTCAATACCTTTTTTAATTCTGGCTACAGATTCTTCTTTGCCAAGAATCTCCATAATCTCTGTAGCACCGCCAGGTGTGCTCTGTTTTCCGGATACCGCAGTACGGATCGGCCACATAACGAAACCAGTCTTGACACCTTTTTCATCAACATATTTCTTCAGAAGAGCAAATAAAGCATCATTGCTGAAATCATACTGCTCTTCCAGGAGCGGAAGTACTTCTTTTAATACTTCCAGAGAATTTTCTTCGTTTGTTTTCATCTTCTTATGACAGTACATTGCTGTGTCATATTCCGGAAGTTCTTCAAAGAAATCAATCTGATCCTTGATATCCGGGAAAATCTCAATTCTTGTCTTAACTAATCCGGCAATCTTCTTCAAATCATAATCTTTTGTAATAACTTCCTGAATATACGGTTTTGCCATTTCAAAGAATTTGTCTTCGTCCATGGCTTTCAGATATTCTCCGTTCATCCATTTTAATTTCACAATATCAAATACAGCCGGAGACTTGCTCATATGACGGTAGTCAAATGCTTTCACAAGTTCTTCCAGTGAGAAAATCTCCCGATTATCAGATGGGCACCATCCAAGAAGTGCAACATAATTTACAACTGCTTCTTTCACAAATCCCTGATCGATCAGATCTTCATAAGAAGAATGTCCGCATCTCTTACTCAGTTTCTTATGTGTCTCGTCTGTGATCAGCGGACAGTGCACATAAGTCGGAATCTCCCATCCAAATGCTTCATAGATCTTGTTGTACTTCGGTGCAGAAGATAAATATTCATTTCCACGTACAACGTGTGTAATTCCCATCAGATGGTCATCAATAACATTCGCAAAATTGTAAGTCGGATATCCGTCAGATTTGATAAGGATCAGATCCTCCAGCTCATTATTCGGAACCGTAATATCTCCATAAATGTCATCTTTGAAAGTTGTTGTTCCTTCTGTCGGCATATTAAAACGGATAACGTAAGGCTTACCTGCATCCAGATTTGCCTGTACTTCTTCTTTGCTCAGTCCCAGGCAGTGTTTATCATAGACAACAATCTCTGCACTTCCCTCTCCGTCTACTTTGCTTTTCAGTGATTCCAGACGTTCCTTATCGCAGAAACAATAATAAGCATCTCCCTGCTCAATCAGCTGTTTGGCATATTTCAGATACAGTCCGGATTTGTTTCTCTCGCTCTGTACATATGGTCCAACTCCACCATCTTTGTCCGGGCCTTCATCATGAACGAGTCCTGTCTCTTCCAGTGTATGGTAGATGATCTCCAGCGCTCCGTCAACGAAACGCTCCTGGTCTGTATCTTCAATACGAAGAATAAAATCTCCATCCTCATGTTTTGCAATCAGATATGCATACAATGCTGTTCTTAAATTCCCGACATGCATTCTTCCTGTCGGACTTGGGGCAAATCTTGTTCTTACTTTACTCATGATTCTTATCTCCTAACTATATATTAATTTAAAATATTTTTCTTTTTTCTGTGATATTTCAGCTGCTTCCAGTAGCCTTTCTGGAACACATCTCTCGGAATGGATAATACAATGGCAATTCCAAGGACTATTCCAAACGAAACCTTGACTGCTTCCAGGCCTTTTGATGCTGCCATTCCCAACTGATTCATAACCAGATAATAAGTTGTATAATAAATCCCGGCACCCGGCACCATCGGAATCACTCCGGATACAAGGAATATCGTGATTGGGCATTTCATCCGCACGGTCAGCATACGTGATAATAATACCACTACCAGTGTACCACAAAAAGAAGCAATTGCAGCCGAAAGTCCTGCATATTCTTCCAGTATCAAATACACACACCAGCCTGCTGCACCTGTAATTCCACATCCGATGTAAAAATGTCTCGGCACACTAAATAATACTGCAAACGCAACCGCTCCTGCAAATGCACAGACTCCATTGGCAATCAGTTCTACTATCATCCGACAATTCCTCCTAACGTGTGATAAATGCTAAGAGTCAGTCCGACGCCGATCGCAATATACACAAATACTAATAATGTATCAATCATTCTGACTGTTCCCGACAGAAAATCACTGTCTGCAATCTCGCGGATTGAATTGACAAATGCCATTCCAGGAACCAAAGGCATAAGCGCACCAATGATCATACCATTTAACTGCACCGGTGCAAGCCATGGCACCTCTCTCGCTGCAAGCGCCAGCCCGGTAATGATCACGCCACCTGCAATATTACTGATAATCTTAGACATATGATATCTTCTCGCCAGCAGTACCCAGCAATAGAGGATACAGCCAATAAAGAACGCAACAACGCTTTCTCTCGCCGTCGCTCCAAGAAGATATCCAAGACATCCACTTGCAAATCCGGCACCTATGATCTGTACAACCGGACGTATCGGCTCAATTTTGTCGATCTCTTTTAATCGTTTCTGCGCCTCTTCCAGTGACATCTTCCCGGCTGATATCGCTCTGGAAAGCGAATTTACTTCCGCAACAATCCCCAGATGTGTTCCCGATAAAGGTACATTCTTCACCTTTGTGTACACTTCTTCTTCTCCGCTCTTCGCCGTAACAAAGATGGCATGACTCAGAGTAAATATATCTACCTGATCAATATGAAAACGGTTGCATATCCGCGTCATCGTCTCTTCTACACGGAAGATCTCGCCACCATTCTTCAAAAGGATCCTTCCTGCTTCCAGTGCCACATCCACGACTTTTTTTATATCAATCTCTGCTTCCAGCCGCTTCTTAAAATATACCATATCTGTAAGCGGAATTCCATCATCATAAACAGGTTCTTTGTATTTTTTCAGAAAATATCCTGCTAAAATATGAGAATTAGAAAATCCACATTTTTCAAAAAAGCCAAGCAGTTTTCTGCAATTTCCGATTCCCACATACAATTCGTCACACCGGTCACTGTAATGCTCACAAATATAATGAACCATATATTTACCGTAGCCACATCCACGCGCTTCTTCCATGGTTACAATGCTCAAAATCTCGCACTTCCGGTTTTTCCGGAATCTGACAGCACAGATCGTTTTGATCACTCCGTCTTCCTTTAACAGAAACAGATCCATTGTATCCAGTTCTTTTTCCAAAGCTTCTTCGTTCGGATCCGCAAACTGTAATAAATCAAGATATTGGATTTTGTTGTCTTTTACTTGTTGAATTCTCATGCGTAGCTCCTATGTACCTAATCCAACACATTATATCACCACATTTTCCAAATATCAACCTCGCGGTGTTGCAACAATTTCTCCATTTATTCTGTACAATACACCTTCTTCACTGTAATAATAAGGATTTCCGGACGCTGCTTCTATATAAAGAAGATTTGGAAGTCTGTCAAAAATTCCTTCTGCGATATAATGAATGTTCGCCGGAATATATACTTCCATGATCCGATCTTCCACTCCATCAAATGCACTTGCCGCAATCCCTGTGCATGAAGCAGATGTTGGAAGCACAAGAAATCCGTCTCTCAGCATTGCATCTGCATTGGTACATGCTGTTACGTAACCATTTGCATCACATACAAATCCATCAAATTCTTTCCAGCCGGCATACAAACGGATATTTTTCACATCTATTACTCCTGAAAATGGCTTTGTACATCCTACATCTTCATACCATCCGGTAAATACTTTTCCAAGTCTTGTCGGTACTTCAAAATCCTTTTCTGAAAATGTCTTTTCTGCAAAAGAATACTCACGAGTTGCCGGAATACCACCGTTAGCATCAAGTGTCACACTCCATGGAACTTCCGTCTCCAGCTTTTTCTTTGTATCTTCTGCCACCGAAGAATCCGAAAGAGCCGTCTTCACAGATTCTTTGACAGTTGCCGCCTTTGTCTCATTTTCAGATTCACTAACTGTTGCTGCATACGATCTCTTCACAGACTTTTTCATAGCAGGCTTTGAAACTCTGGTTGCTGATCTCGCAACTGATGATCTCGCAACTGGTGCTTTTGCAGCGGTCGATTTTGTAACTGATGCTTTTGTTTTAAGTGCTGATTTTACATCTGTCTTTCCAGACACTGTCATTCCCATAGCTGCTTTTCTATGTTCAGACATATCTTTAAAATTAACTTTCGCTCCTGCTGTTCCTGCAAATAGGTTCGCTCCTGCTGTTCCTGCAAATAGATTCGCTCCTGCCGGTCCTGTATATGTTTCTTCTGTCACCGCCTGGTGCATGGCGGCCCCGTCCGGCAATCCTTCTCCTTTTCCCTTCCAGGTTGTCACGCCCAGATATAAGAGTGCCAGACTTACCAGAACAAATATTCCGGTCACAGTATTTCTTGTTGTCATCTTACTGCGGAATGCACATATTCCTTCCAGTTCCAATCCCTGATTTAATTTCTTTAATACGAGTTCCATAATGCCACCAGCCTTTCCGGTTCTTTCTCTTATAAGTTCATTATAAATTGACTCACAAATAAAAGAAAGTGGCGTCTTGACACATTGTCAAAACGCCACCCGGTCAGACTATGACTTTTTTATCATCAGACTAATTAATATATCCGGCTTTCTTTAATTCTTCTTCAGCTTTTGCAAGATTTGCATCCGATACACGGATGATCGGTCCGGTACATCCCATTCCGCTCTCTGCATAAATATTGAGTTTCCACAGGACTTTAACTGCATCCTCAAGATCCATAACTTCGATTCCTGCGATCTGGCTTGTAACGATCTCCTTCGGTGGCTCTTTTACATCTTCTTCAGCCGCTGCCGGTTTGTTCGCTGCCTTTCTTGCTTCAAGAATCGCTTTTAATCCAGCTTTGTTTGCTGCTGCAAACTCTGCTTTTGCGATTTCAAATACTTTGCTTCTTACAAGCTGTGCTGCATAGCGGATAGCTCCTGCGATAAGCGGTGCTCCACTTGCTCTTGATACGATCATGACTAACTGGTCATATCCTTCTCCGATTCCAGGTCCATATCCGTAACCTGTTGCCTCATAGCTTCCTCCCGTTGTGTATGAAGACAGCATCTTAATCAGGATATTTCCTGTAAGGGAATCTGTTACCATGATATCCGGAGTTCCCTGCAGTACGTCATTTCCTCTCATGACACATCCACCGTCTGCTCTTGCTGACTCTGCAAATGTAATGTCATATCCGTTTTCTTTTAATTCTTTTAATGCTTTTTCTGTCTGGCGTGCACCGTCTACATTCAGGATTCCAACTGTAGGATTTACTTTTCCACATGCTTTTGCTGCAATGATTCCGTAAATCGTATTCTTGATCATTCCTTCGATACGGTCTGCACTAGATGTTCCGGTTGTATTTGCCACGAACATTTCTTTTCCCTTGGATGGTGTGATCGCACGTCCGACTGTGGATACTCCGATCGGGAATGGGAAATGCATGGTAACTGCTCCGTCTACTTCCTTGTTTGCCAGCATTTCTTCCATCTTTTTGTGGCCTTCCTCATCATCTGCCACTTTGACGGTTGTAACGCCTTCTGCTTCCAGAGATCCAATGTAATAAACATCAATCCCTTCTTTTGCAGCCATGAGCGCTGCTTCCATCGCATTCTCTTCGCCATGCTCAGATCCCATTCCTGTAAGCGCGATCTTCGGTCTTTTACCAAAGCTTCCTGTTTCCAGTCCCTGCGCCATCTCAAGGAAGGTCTCTGCGATCATTTTTTCAATTTTATCTGCCATTATAATGTACCCCCTTATTCTGCCATCAGGGTCGCTGCAAAATCTTTCATTGCTTTTGCGATTAAGCCTTTTACTTCTTCCTCTGATACTCCGGATGCTGCTTCTTCTTCAGCTGCTGTATTTCCGTGAATTACGAAAGATACTCCATCGAATAAGTTTGTCATACGTCCAAGGAACAGACTTCCTTTTCCGATGATCATGGCATTTTTGATCTTTCCTTCTAAGATATCTTCACGTGCAAATCCTACAAATGGTACTCCTGACGGGATATGTCCCTGTGTCGGTGCCCATCCGGTCAGTCCGTGATCTTTTGTAAATGCTGCCAGCTCTTTTCTGTCAAGCTCGCCTCTCTTTACTGCCAGAGCAGCGATCATCTTATAGTTTGCAAGCGGTACATCTCCTGCTCCTGCCGGTTTTGTGATATCCGGGTTCTGCATCTCCGGTGAGAATTTATCGATATCTGTAATCTTCATTCCTGCTCTGTCAAGCGGATCAGCTACCAGGCTTCCGATTACGTTCTGCGGTGCAGATCCAGTTCCTACTGTGTGGCGTCCTAACATGTTCAGATCGATCTCCGGGTTTACTCCGTCGTTCTCTGCGATGATCACACAGAATCCGCCCAGGCAGTCCTCTAAGATCGGAAGTTCTTTTTTCACATGGTCTTTTCCGTTCATTCCTAATTTAGCTGTACATCCACCTGCTGTAACAGCTACGCATTTGTATGCTCCGGATTTAACGAGTGCTGCTGCTTCGATCAGTGCGTGTGTCGGTGCTGCACAGAATCCTCTTGCGTCAGATCCTGTAGCGTTAGACAGTCCGGCAATCTCAGCTGCTGCTTTAGCGAAGTTTCCTCCACCTCTCTGGTTCATATCTCCACATGCTTCCTCAGCACAATCGATAACATACTCTACGTCAGATTTTTCGATTCCTGCATTTTTAACTCCGTAAAGCAGTGCTAAAACACTAGATGCTTTACTCATTAAGTTTTCATGCATAACGTGAGAAGATAAGTTTACATCGATATCATGAGCTGGTTTTACACATCCAACTAATTTGTCTTCGAAGTAAAGAGGCTCTGCGTGATCGTCTTTAATCAGTGCTTCGATCTCATCGATCTCTACACCTTCATGTAACAGAGCTACAATATCTTCAGTGATAACCGGGTCAGCTGCAAATGCATCTTTGTGTGCTGCTACGAATGCTTTCTCCAGTCTTACTACTTCAAACATATCACAAGCCTGAACTAAAAGAAGGAACTCTTCTTCCGGCATGATCTCACCATATTTTCCATAACGCTCTGCGCCTTCCATCTTCTTGTCGAAGTATGGGAACTCAATCTCAGCTAACTGATCCGGATGAGCATTTCCGATGTATGTCTGGTTCGGCCAGTAAGCTACAACATCCTCATAAGAACGTAAGTGCTTCGGTACCTCTTTCAGATACTCTGATTCCGGGTTAACGATTCTTTCTGTTGTCTGAGTTGTTCCATTATATAAAACCATATCTGGAGTGTGTGCTAATACATAGCTTGCTCCCTTAATTACACTGTTCATTGGTTTTCCACCTTTCCTTTTACGTAAACTTTTACTTTGTCGTATACAATCAAGACAAAAAGAGGGCTCCCCTTATGCGGGGATCGCACCGGGTTCGCCCTCTAAACACAACATGATCTTTAACAAAAAATGATTAGTTTTCTGCTGCCTGCTCTCTGATAGCATTCATCTCATCTACGATGTCGTCTACGTCAAGAACCATTTCCATCATGCTTACCTGTTCATCATAAACTGCTTCGTCAAATTCCTTTTTGATCTCTGGCTCACATACGTGATAAGTCGTAAGTCCAAGCTGGACTCCTGTCAATGGACCTGCGAAAGTAGGATCGCCTAACATTACAGTCTCAGCTGCAAGACCTGCAGCTTCGCCTTCTGCTGCACCAAGAACTACTACTAAGTTCTCTGCACCATACTCCTCTGCGAACTCTTTTACTCTCTTCTGGTTTTCCAGATCCATTGCGCCTGCGCTTGTTCAGACGAAACATTCCGTTGATGAGAAAATTACTTCAGCACCAGCTGTTTTTACGCATTCTGCGATAGCCGGTCCCGGAATTCCATCACGGTCTCCGATAATTATTGCTTTTTTGCCTTCTAAAATAGCCATAATTACTCTTTCTCCTTTCTTGTATTGTATACTAACAACTTGATCAAATATCTATGATTATAGAAACAACATCCAGATTAGATGTATTTCTTAATCAACTCTTCGATAGACTCTGGTGTACAATCATCTTTTACCAGCTCTTCTACTTTCTCTCCGTCTTTGTAAATTGCCATAACCGGCAGACCTAAGATTTTCTGAGAGATTGCAAGACGACGTGCCTTTGTTGTATTCAGGCATGTGAATTTCATCTTGTCACCATATGTATCTGCATATTCATGTACTTTTGGCATCAGAGCCTGGCATGGAACACATCCATCACCGAAAAAGTCTACAAATACATATCCTTCTGCTTTTAATACTTCTTCTTCAAATGTTTTCTTATCTACTTCTAACATTGCTTATCTCTCCTTATTAAATACAAAATTTGACGAATTAAAAAGGTTTTAGAAATAATCTGACATACTTCTCTCAACCTGAACGGCTGCGATTGCTCCGTCAGCTGCTGCAGTTACTACCTGCCTCAGGCTCTTCACGCGAACATCACCTGCTGCATATACACCCGGGATGTTTGTATGCATGTCTGCATCTGTCTTGATGTATCCACGCTCATCCATGTCGATAATTCCTTCAAACGGTTTTGTATTCGGTACTGTTCCGATAAATCCGAACACACCAAACATTCCGTCTTCTTCATCTGCTTCCACTGTTGTAACTTCACCAGTTTTCACATTTTTCACTTTCATCCACTGGAGAATATCATCTCCACCGACTTCTTCTACAACTGTATCCCACATAAAGTGCAGTTTTGGGTTCTTGAAAGCCTTTTCCTGAATGGATTTTGCAGCACGAAGTTCGTCACGTCTGTGAATGATTGTAACTTTTCTTGCAAATTTTGTCAGATACATAGCTTCTTCTACTGCGGAGTCTCCTCCACCAACTACGTATACCTCGAAATCCTCAAAGAAGTTTGCATCGCATGTTGCACAGTAAGAAACACCTTTTCCTGTGAACTCTGCTTCCCCTTTGCATCCGATTGGTCTTGCATGAGCTCCTGTAGCGAGGATGACATGTCTTGCTTTGTATTCTGCTTTTGAGCTCTTTAACACTTTTACATCTCCCTCAAGAGATACTTCTGTAATTGTGTCAGATACACGCTCAGCTCCGAATTTAGCTGCCTGTTCTGTCATTCTTGCGATCAGGGACGGTCCGGACTCACCTTCTACGATCTGTCCCGGATAGTTCTCGATCTCATCTGTGATTGCAATCTGTCCTCCGTCCTGTCCTTTTTCAAGAATCAGTACAGAAAGACGACTTCTTCCTGCATACAGTCCTGCCGCTAATCCGGCAGGTCCTGCACCAAGAACGATAACATCATAAATCTTATCCATGTCTGTTACGTCTCCTTTTCATTAATAGTATTCTCATACTCTACTCGAAAATAGTCTGTCCGTCAACCTCTGTTGTAAGAGCTTTCAGAGCTTTCTCTACGATCTTACGACGAAGTTCTTTTTCCTCATCTTTATCCAGTGCCGGATTTCCAAGTGGATGAGGGATTGCGATAGCCGGAACGATTCTGTTAGCACCAACTGTCATGGAAATTGGTGTTACTGTACAGATATGTACTACCGGAATTCCTGCTCTCTCAATTTCTTTTACCATCGTTGCACCGCAACGTGTACAGGTACCTCAAGTAGATGTGAGGATTACTGCATCTACTCCATCAGCTACCAGTTTCTTGGAGAATTCATCAGCAAATGCTTTTGCAGATGCAACAGCAGTACCATTTCCTGTTGTAGTATAGAATAAGTGATGTAACTCACCGATAATTCCTTCTTTTTCCATATCACGAAGAACGTCAACAGGAAGTACACGGTCAGCATCTTCATTTGCGTATACTGGATCGTATCCACCATGAGCTGTCTCATATGTGTCTTCTGTCAGATCCGTAACACCTGTAATATCATACTCACCATAGTGGGAAGCACTTGAACTTTCGATGTGATCCGGATTTCCCTTCGGAACGATACCACCGGAAGTAACTAATGCGATCTTAGCATGTGCAAGGTCTTTTACAGCCGGATTCGGATCAACTCTGTCGAAGTCTGGCATTGGGAACTCTGTCTCGAAAGGTTTTCCAGCCAGTTTCTTAATGAGCATCTTAACAGCTCTCTGAGATCCTCTTTCTTTTTCAAAGAAGTTTACACGAATACCGTTCGGCATATATCCTTCTTCTGCAGAAGAACCGATTTTCTCACCTTTTCCAAGTTTAACAGCCAGAGGAGCCATCTTCTTAACAGCGTCTCTCATACCTGCTGCACTGTTCTTTGTAGAGACCATGTATACCTGGTTTTTAAACATATCAGCACCTGGGTTCTCTACATACATACCAGTCAGGGAAGGAATACCAAGTTCTTCCTGAACTGCTGCTGCGATAGTACCGCAGGCAACTCCGTAACGTCCAGCGTTGAAAGCCGGTCCTGCAATAAAGATGTCCGGAGCCTGTTCTTTAACCATCTCAAGAATCTCTGCTTTTGCTTTTTCAAGATTCTCGTTGAAATAAGAGTCACCACATACGATTGTTGCAATGATCTCTGCTTCGTCTTTAAAATTCTGTGTTAATGCCATACCTGGTCCAACAACTTCGCCAACACGCAGTTCAACCGGGTAATCTGCTTTTTCTTCTCCACCAATCTGTGCAAAGAACTGATTGATGTAATGAACAACTTTTAATTTAGCCATTATTCTATATCCTCCATTCCTTATCTTGCACTCAGTTTATTGAAACCAGTTTCGTTTGTTGCGCCTGTCAGAACCTGAAGCTCAACTTCAAGAGATCCGTCCTCGCGCAGTGTCTCTTCACTTGCACCAGCAATCTTTGTTACATAGTCAAGAGTTCCAATTACTTTGTCAAGTTTCGGCAGGATAACTACCTGGTTTGCATTTCCGCCTGTTACTACTGCATCAGCAGCCTGATCAGCATCAGCAAGTGACTGAGATTTTCCATCACGTCCGGCATACTCGTCTGTGATGATTACAGTCTTAACGCCTTCTGCTTCAATCTTCTTACAATTCATGATAAGGTCTGTATCCGGGTTACCGAATCCTTCCTGAGATACAATAACTCCATCCAGGTCTAACATCTTGCAAAGTTTTGCTGTCCAGTCAGAAGAACGCTGTTTATCAGCAAGATATACGTTCTCGTTTGTGATAATCTGGCAAACAAAGTTTAATGTTTTTCCGTGCTGTTCAAATAAGTCATGTACAACCGGGTTGTTCAGATGAACATATGTAGGGTTCTTATCACATGCAGATACACAGTTACCGGAAACAATTGCTCCGTCCATGATCTCTGTAGGGCTTAAAATTGTAGGAACGATTTTCTTAGCATCTACACCATATACATATGTGTCATGAAGAAGTCCCTGGCTCTGAAGCATCTGTACATATGCAACTCTCGGCAGGTCCGGATATTTTTCCATTCCTTCTTTGATTGTGCATGTCTCGTAAACTTTTGTCTCATCCGGTGTCAGATCACGTGCTAACTCACCAATGTAAGTTGCAACTCTGAATCCAGCGAAACGAACTGCTTTTTCGTATTCATGCTGTTTGATATTGTCAATTGGCTCACATACCATAACCAGGTTTAATGTCTTGGAGAATGGTGTGTAATCTGCTCCAGGACCTGTCATATCAATGATACCTTCCTGGAATCCCACGATCTTACCAGCTGTAACAACAGCCATTCCTTTTAATGCGTAAGTCTTTCCTTCTCCAACTGTGTCTACTTTAGAGATAACTCCCGGGAAGATTCCTCCTCTTCCTTCAACTTTAACTCTAGGTTCGATAACATCTTTAACAGGTGTGATTCTTACAGACTCACCCGGTTTTGCAATGTCAAATGATACGCTCTTAATCTTTTCGTCCTCAAGAGCTACTGCCTTAACGGCTTCTTCGGATACATAAAGGATTCCGTCTTCAATCTTTGACTCAGATGCAAACTGAATATCCTTGATGTAAATGTGTCCCATTTCTAATCTCACTTTAAGTTCCCTCCTTAAAAAAATTATATTGTTTAAGCTGCAACGCTCGACAACCTCACTCAATGACTTACCAGGCATCTGCTGATGCCAGGCCGCTTTCCAGCAGAGTCCAGTCAATCAACTGAAAATCTTCCAGTACGCTTTCTCCATATCGTCCAGTCTTATCTTGGAATTTATGGCATGCATCGATTGCATTTTCTATAATCGTAAGCGACCTTCTGTCCACTTCCTCCTTTCCAGCTGAAATCAAAACCGATTTGTATGGTGTCTCATTTGGCTTCACGCTTCCGGATAACGGATGCGTCAGAAGTAAATGTCCGTCATGTATTCTGTCTCTGACTTCCCGGAGAAGTCCTTCATAAGTAGTTTCCAGATATATTACTTCGTGTGTCTTCTCAAGCTTATCGAAGACCAGTGGATTATTGGTCAAGACTATATATTTCCCCCTGTTCATCCTGAACCGTATCCTCCTTTCCGGCCTGTTGCCTCGGCAATCGATAAATACAATAAAAGTCATCGGTATTCCAAATAAAAAAGGACGTCCAGATATACAATTATATCTACGGCGTCCTTCCTGTCTTTTGCCCTGATAAATTGAAATCATCGATAAGCTTTATCACACAGCACAAGATTCAGAATGTGGTACATTTTCCAGTCCTTTTGCCTGAAAGTTTCACCTTTTTGCATACCCACCATGTATGTCCGGCTTGCCTCTTCGGCGGCTGATCCGTTCAACTCTCTCTTGGAAAACATCATCCCACGAATATTCTTTTCATAGAAAATCATTACACAATTTTCATAGACATTTTTTATATTATTTATTGCCTGTATCTATAATAACTTATTGTAACTTTTTTTGCAACCCATTATACTAATTAATATTATTTTAGTGAGTATGCACAATTTCCATTCCTGATTTTTGTTATATTTATTAGTCGATTTTATAATATTTATTAAAACGTCTATAAAAAACAACATTTATGATTGTCCTGCATTTCATCCACTTATAGATAATATCTATTTATTCTTTTTAAAGTTCTGATAGTAATCATCATGCAACTTCTTAATCGTACCGCTCAGAACAATCAGACCGATAAAGTTCGGAATTACCATCATGGAGTTGAAGCAGTCTGCCATATTCCATACGAGATCTACCTGTGCAAGTGATCCAAGCACTACGCACACAGCAACTAATACGGAATATACTTTTACAGCTTTTGGTCCAAACAGATACTTAATATTTGCCTGTCCAAAGAAATACCAGCCAATAATTGTTGAAAATGCGAAGAAGAACATACAAATCGCGATAAAGATATCTCCGCCTTTTCCATACAATGTAGAGAATGCATACTGGCTTAACTCTGCACCTGTCTTACCACTTGGAATAGACTTCGTTGTAATAATTACAAATGCTGTCAGGTTTAGTACGATAAACGTATCGATAAATACACCGATCATTGCAACAAATCCCTGCTCGACCGGATGATCTACTTTTGCAACTGCATGCGCATGTGGGGTAGAACCCATACCAGCCTCATTAGAGAACAATCCTCTTGCAACACCTTTTGTAAGCGCAAGTTTTAATGTCGCACCCACAGCACCACCGGATACTGCTGACGGATTAAATGCTCCAACGACAATTGCCTGGAATGCATATGGAATATTCTTATAATTATAAATAATAACAATCAGCGCACCAAGAATATAGAAAGCTGCCATGATCGGTACGATCGTCTCTGTTACTTTTGCGATACGCTGCATACCACCTACGAATACAAATAACGCGATCAGTGCAACTACAACACCAACTGCTGCCTGTGGCACACCAAATGCTGTATGGAAGGCTGCTGCGATGGAATTGGACTGTACTGCATTACCCATAAATCCAAGCGCCAGGATGATCAATACTGCAAAAATTCCGGCAAGTACTTTTCCAAACGTTCCTTTAAATGCTGCACGGATATAATATACAGGTCCTCCTGTGATCTCTCCGTCAGATCCTACCTGCTTATACTTCTGTGCAAGTACAGCCTCGCCAAAGATCGTTGCCATTCCCAGGAATGCTGCAATCCACATCCAAAAAATAGCTCCCGGTCCTCCGATTGCAAGAGCGGTCGCCGCTCCGGCGATATTACCGGTTCCTACCTGAGCTGCAATTGCTGTTGCCAGTGCCTGGAATGATGACATTCCATCTTTGTCAGCATTGCCTTTTTTACTGAACAGGCCGCCAAAAGTCCGGCGCATTCCTTCTCCAAATCCACGTACTTGAATAAAACCAAGCTTAAATGTGAACCAGATTCCACCTCCGAGAAGTGCGATGATCAACACATAATCAGACAGATAGTGCTGAATTGTCAGAACAAGATCGTTTAATGTTTTCATTGTTACATCCCCCTTTTCTTTGTATAGATTTTCCGTATATTTATACGAACTTATTCATTACACCTATCATAACACTTATCTATATACAGCGCAATATGTACAAAACCTTCTATATTTTCTTTGTGTATTTTATACATTGTGTGCAATCGCGCTTATTATTTTACATACAAAAAACGGCGTAAACTCGTTCGCTTACACCGTTTTTTTGTCAAGTTATTTTCATCATTAAAGATTTTTTCGTCACAATTACTATTGCACGTTTGTAACTTCTATCTATTCGTTTCATCTATAGATATTCTTTATATATTCCATATATTTTACACGTTAATTTCCGCTGTCATTCCAAGAATTTCTTTATTCTCTTCAAGCATTGGGCGTACAACATTGTTCAGATAATTGTCTACCTGAACCGGTGCGCGTCCAACATATTTGGACGGATCCATTGTCTTCTTCAGTTCATCAACACTCAGATTGAATGCCGGATCTGCTGCAATCAGTTCCAGAAGATTATTGTCCAGCCCTTTTTCTTTTACATTGCGTCCTGCTTCCATAGAAAGCTCACGGATTCTTTCATGTAACTCCTGACGGTCACCGCCTGCTTTTACAGCATCCATCATAATATTCTCTGTTGCCATAAATGGAAGCTCTGACATCAGACGTTTCTCGATTACTTTCGGATATACAACCAGTCCATCTACAACATTCAGGCAGAGATCCAGAATACCATCAATTGCAAGGAATCCTTCCGGCACACTCAGACGTTTATTTGCGGAATCATCCAGCGTTCTCTCAAACCACTGCGTTGCAGATGTGATTGCCGGATTCAGCGCATCTACTATCACATATCTGGATAAAGATGCAATTCTCTCGCTTCTCATCGGATTACGCTTGTAAGCCATTGCGGATGATCCGATCTGTGTCTTTTCAAATGGTTCTTCTACTTCTTTTAAGTGCTGAAGCAGACGGATGTCATTGCTGAATTTGTGTGCACTCGCAGCAATTCCTGCCAGTACATTAATTACTCTTGTATCTACTTTTCTGGAGTAAGTCTGTCCTGAAACCGGATAACATGCCTCAAATCCCATCTTCTGTGCGATCATTGGATCGATCTTATCAATCGTCTCCTGATCTCCATCAAACAGTTCCTGGAAACTTGCCTGTGTACCGGTAGTCCCCTTTGAGCCAAGCATCTTCAAGCTTCCTTTTACATACTCCAGATCTTCCAAGTCCATCATAAATTCCTGCATCCACAAAGTTGCACGTTTTCCAACCGTTGTCGGCTGCGCCGGCTGGAAATGTGTAAATGCAAGCGTCGGCAGATTCTTATGCTCATCCGCAAATTTGGCAAGTTCTGCAATTACATTTACCAGTTTTTTCTTCACAATATCCAGTGCCTCGGACATCAGGATAATATCTGTATTATCTCCTACATAACAGGATGTTGCTCCAAGATGAATGATTCCTTTCGCCTTCGGGCACTGTTTTCCATATGCATATACATGAGACATTACGTCATGACGCACTACCTTTTCACGTTCCTTTGCGACATCATAATTAATGTCTTCTGCATGCGCTTTTAATTCATCAATCTGTTCCTGGGTGATTGGAAGTCCCAGCTCTTTCTCCGTCTCTGCAAGTGCGATCCACAGTTTTCTCCATGTGCGGAACTTCTTGTCCGGCGAGAAAATATACTGCATCTCTTTGCTGGCATATCTTTCTGAAAGTGGGCTCTGATATCTGTCGTTTGTCATCGTTTTTTTCTCCTTATTCTGAATTATATTTAAATAATTTATATCTTCTACTCAAAGGCAAGGGATACATCTCTGCCCGGCACTTTCATCGGATAATTGCCTGTAAAACAGGCATCACAGTAACTTAAATCCCCAACCATATCTTTCAACTTCTCAACTTCCATATATCCAAGAGAATCGGCTCCGATCATCTCCCGAATCTGTTCTGTCGTATGTGAATGTGCAATGAGCTGATCATCTGACGGAACATCTGTACCGAAATAACATGGATGCAAAAACGGCGGCGAGCTGATTCTTACATGCACTTCTTTTGCCCCTGCTTTCTTCAACATCTTAATAATATTCGCACTTGTTGTTCCGCGAACAATCGAATCATCTACCATAACAATTCTCTTGCCTTTTACAACTTCTTCAATTACATTCAGCTTGATCTTTACACTACTCTCTCTCTGGCTCTGTTTCGGCTTAATAAATGTTCTTCCGACATAGCTGTTCTTATGAAATGCCATTCCATAAGGGATTCCTGACTGTTCAGAATAGCCTTTTGCAGCCACCAGACCGGAATCCGGCACACCAACAACCAGATCTGCCTCTACCGGATAGGACTCTGCCAGTGCCTTTCCAGCAAGGATACGTGCATGATAAACATTCACATTATCGATCGTACTGTCCATACGCGCGAAATAAATATATTCAAAAATACATCTTGCCTGCTTCTCAGGCGAAATTGCCATAGACTTATCAGAAGTAATACCATTCTTCGTAATTGTTACGATCTCTCCCGGCTCCACATCACGTACAAACTCTGCATCTACAGCAGCAATTGCGCAACTCTCTGATGCGAGAAAATATGTATTGTCTCTCTTACCGATACACAGTGGTTTCAATCCAAATGGATCTCTCGCTCCGATCAGTTTACGCGGTGAACTCACGACCAACGCATAGGCACCTTTGATCTTCTTCATCGCATTTTTTACTGCATCTTCTGCGCAGGAAACATTCAGTCTTTCACGTGCAATATGATAAGCGATCACTTCCGAATCAATCGTTGTCTGGAAAATAGCTCCGGTATACTCCAGTTCTCTTCTCAGCTCGATCGCATTCGTTAGATTACCGTTATGCGCAATTACCAGTGTACCTTTGACATATTTCAGTACAAGCGGCATCGCATTCTCTGCTCTCGTTCCTCCTGCTGTTGAATACCTGACATGTCCAACGCCCAGATTACCGTGCAGTGTCTGTAACGCTTCTTCATCAAACACTTCATTTACAAGTCCCAGTCCCTTTTTTGAATGCACTTTGCGTTCACCATATGTATCTGTCACAGCAATGCCGCAGCTTTCCTGTCCTCTGTGCTGTAACGCAAAAAGCCCATAATATACAGATGGGGCAACATCGCCTCCGTCCATATCATAGGCTCCAAACACTCCGCATTCCTCGCTCAAACCTGTTGTCATTTTTTCCAATTCACCCATGAATGCAAGACTCCTTATTCGTTTTCAATTTACTCCATTACTCGATTAGTATAATACAAGGTCTGCCGAAAATCAATACATTTAATTTTCGGCAAACTTTCCTAAGAACTCTTTCATACGCTCGTTGTCCGAACCAAATACTTCTTCCGGCGTTCCCTGGAGTGCGATCACACCGCCGTCCATAAATATGATATGGTTGGATACATTCTTTGCAAAATTCATCTCATGTGTAACAATCACCATCGTCATATGCTCTGCCGCAAGGTCTTTGATAACCTTCAATATCTCACCTGTCAGCTCTGGATCAAGTGCTGATGTAGGTTCATCAAAGAAGAGAATATCCGGTTTCATTGCAAGTGCTCTTGCGATAGATACACGCTGCTGCTGTCCTCCCGACAGCTGGAAAGGATATGCGTTTTCCTTATCAGCAAGTCCCATCTTTTTAAGAAGTTCCCGTGCCTCTTTGTATACTTCTTCTTTGTTTCTTTTCTGCACACGAAGTGGCGCATCCACAATATTTTTCAGAACTGAAAAATGAGGGAACAAATTAAAGTTCTGGAAAACAAGACCGAATGTACCATTATAATGGATCTCGCCGAAATCCGGTGTCTCCAGTCCCGTTGCACAACGCAGCAGTGTAGATTTTCCCGAACCGGACGGTCCAATAATGCCAAACACTTCTCCTTCTTCTACTTTCATGGAAATGTCTTTTAGAACTTCCACTTCTCCGAAACTTTTTTTCATATGATTAATTTCCAATAAGCTCATGACATCTCCTCCTATCTATAATAATTCAGTTTCTTTTCCAGAAACTCAAGCAAAAATGCCACAATCAGGTTAAATACATAATAGAAAATTCCCGCAAATACATATGGAAGCATCGTCGTCTGTGATGCAGCCAGTGCTTTAGAGATTGTAAACATCTCCATAATTCCGATTGTAAATGCAAGGGATGTATCCTTTACAAGTGTAATCGTCTCATTCGTAATAGATGGAAGAATGATCTTGATTACCTGCGGAAGAATAATGCGCATAAATGTCTGTGCCTTGCTGTATCCTAATATCTGTGCCGCTTCATACTGTCCTTTCGGCATGGATTCAATGCCACCTCTGTAGATTTCGGCAAAATATGCCGCATAGTTTAACACAAATCCGATTGCAACTGCACTGTTCTTCCAGCTTGGACTGTTTGTGATGCCGAATATATAATATGGGCCGAAATAAATTACCATAAGTTGTAACATGAGCGGTGTTCCACGCATGATCGATATGTATGCCTTAAAAATAGTACGGATAACTACATTTTTTGCCATACGTCCAAACGAAACCAGAAGCCCAAGCGGTAATGAAAACAACAGTGTCACTGCAAAAAGCATTAATGTGACTACCATTCCTTCCCCCAGCTTCGATAACATAATTGATACTGTCATAGGAATGTCTCCTCTCCTAGAAAAATGGGCCGTCTGTAAAGACAGCCCCTTTTGATTATTTTATAATTATTTTAATTATTTACCAATGATCGTAATATCTTTCTTAAACCACTTTTTGGAAATCTTAGCCATCGTTCCGTCTTTTGCCATCTCTTCCAATGTGCTCTCTACCTGATCACGGACTGCTTTATTTCCTTTGGCAAATCCTACTCCGTATTCCTCTGCTGCAATCTCATAATCCAGGATTGTGAAATCAGCTTTTCTCTTTTCAATCTGGTAAGCAGCTACAACTGTATCCATAGCAACTGCATCTGCGGATCCGGATTCCAGATTCATAAGTCCTGTATTATAATCTGCTACAACTTCCAGATTGCCAAAAGTTGAAGACAGATCTGCCTTTTCTTTTAACGCAGCCTGCGCAGAAGAATCTGTCTGAACGTCTACGACTTTTCCTTCCAGATCTTTTTCGGATTTGATACCAGAATCTTTTCTGACTACAAATACCTGTTCATTGTTAAGATATGGTTTGGACCATGTATACTTATCTTCTCTTCCATCCATGGTAAATCCGTTCCAGATACAGTCAATTCCACCGGATTTTAATTCTGCATCTTTCGAATCCCATGCGATTGGTTTTGCGACGTACTTCCATCCCTGTCTCTTGCACACTTCCTGCGCCAGTTCCAGATCGAATCCTGTATATTCGCCATCGTCACCAACAAATCCCATCGGTGGGAAATCCTGGTCAAATCCTACGGTAAATTTGTCACCGGACTTCTTCTCGGTATATTCTTTCTTACTACTTTTGTCAGAGCTATTATCCTTGCTTCCACAGCCTACGAACACTGTCATTGCAAGTAGCGTCACTGCAAGCACCATCGCCAGTCTTTTTTTCATAACTTCATCCTCCTGTATTCATGGTATGTCTGCTTTGCATACTGCGTTGTTTTATCAATTCATCAATTGATTACTTTACCACGCTAAATTGCTCTGTTATAGTATCATATTCTTTATTTCTTGTCAATCCCACGATATCGGCGTTTTCGGTATTCAATTTCTTTTCCTTCTTCACCAATCTCAATATCGGCACGGATATCTGCTCTTTTTTCTTTTAATTCCGCATCAATACCAAGATATCTGGAATTGCCTGACAACATCTTTGTATACTCTTCCTCCGGAAGCGCATGATAGTTGCAGTAAAGATACGCTTTTAACACATCTTCGTTCTCCTGCAGTTTGTAAGATTCTTCATACGCCTGTGCCGCTTCCTCATACAAAAAAAGTCTGCCGTATGCACTTCCCAGACAACCATACACTTTTGCATAAAACGGCTTTCCTACCGAATCATCCCGCTTACCATCAATGATCGTCCGGTAAACAAGAATCGCATCTGCGTATTCTCCGTTTTTCATCAGGCTGTCCGCTTTCAGCTTGAATCTCTCCACTTCTCTCTGATCCTGCAGCTTTTCCAGAATACTCTGTATCTTTATAATCTCCGAAGATGCATACATTGTTGACTGTTGCAATATCTTAAGAATAAAATCTTCTTCCGTGCAATGGTTATCCAGCTCTTCCTGCAGCGCATCTGCAAGTTCATACATCTGCAGCTCCGTCCTGATCCACTCACACAGCTGTCTGTTGATCAGTGTATAGTCGATCAGATAGAGATTATTACAGATGAAATAACACAGCTCCTCTAATGTATAGATCCTGATATGGCCTCTGGCAATCACATATGGTTGTCTGGCATGTTTTTTATGACATAGAATTAAACTGCCCATTGATTCCTCCTAAATGTATAACCTTTTCCACCTGAAAATCCGAAGCTTCAAAAAATTCTCCAAAGCCGACATCCTTGAATGTCATCTTACAGGTTCTTTCATCCAGAAACATCACTTCGATCCGCAGGCGGAGTGAATAATCTCTCCGCTCTTTCAGACCATCCAGAGATACTTTTTCTACCTGGAGTTCATCTCCGGCAAGAGTCTCCACATGAATCTCAATATCAGATGTATCTTCCAGGATTACCTCCCATTGTCCATCTGCTTCATACCAGTGTGTTCCCCAAGCAACGACCGGATACCATCCTTCTTTGCCACCAATGCGCATACGCAGACTGATCTGTTCTGTCATGCGTGTGTCATCCAGATATACCGGTCCTTCATTATAATTGCGATATTTTCGCATGGAAGTGTAGCAGGCACCTTTACTGTACAGATTATCACCCACGAATGCACGTCTTCCGTTGCAGAGCACTTTCAATGAATTCGGATACCATTTATTTTCAAATGCCGCCCCGGTCAGGTACACAGACGATACGACCTTTTTCTCAAACACATTCTGGATAAACAGCCGGAAACTTTCATCCGCGCTCTTCGCTTTTTCCCTATTCAGCACAGGGTAAATCGCTTCCATCTCCTGGATCTGCGCACTTGCGACTTCATCTACCGTCACAAACATATCACGGTTCTGACCATTTGCCACATTCATCCTCCGGAGCATATACGCTCTGATCGTCTGTCCATCGCAGAAAAACATCGCTGATTCATACTGCCACAGCTCTTTTGGCTGATAAAACATATAGTGGCAGAATCCTTCTTTGTAATCCTGCACGTAAATATTCTCCTTGTCTACGCCAAGATGCCTGCCGATTCCTTTGAGCATCTTAGACATATCAATATTCGTATATGGCGTAGAAAATGTAATAAACCGGATATCTTCAAAATCCTCCAGTGTAAGTCCTACGAATTTTGCCAGAAGCCAGACTGCATCGTGGACTTTACTTCCAATCCGCACTTTCTTACGCTGCACTGCCTTGCCGAACAGATCTGACACCACGCAGGACGGATTCTTCTGTTCCAGCAGTTCTGCTTCCTTTCCATATACCCATTGTTCTTTTATATAACCTAATTTCAGAGGGATCAGCGACTGTCCCTGTGCATACTCAAACGTCTGCGGTTCGTCGCTTTTCTCATCGTAATAACTGATCTGACAGGTATTTTCATTCAGATCATAGCCAATAATACTGCCTCTTCTCACGTTATTTCTTCCTCTCTGTTATTCATACATCCTAAAAAGACTGTCTGCCATCTTCTCTTCCTCTTCAAAATCCATGATCGCTTTTCTCTGGTTCGCAGGGGACATAGAAAGCATTGCATTCAGTTTTCCGTATTTGCCGGTCTTCACTGTATGCGCATTCGTCAGCACTTTCTTCTCCGTTGTTGTGATTTCATTTCCAATCGTATCCTGGAAATAATAATGCAGTTCTTCATCTTCATACAACACGAACTGTTTTACATAAATATTCTCATATGCCGGGAGCAGATTCTCTGTCTTATATCCAAGTGTCTCTTTCCCACCTTTGCGGATCTTGTAAAACAGCTTCACCTTATGTCCCGGCTCCGCACGGTATGCCAGCATAGTACGATCATACAGCTGAAGCTCTGTCAGCCACTGCGCCCGGTACTTCATATAGAACGGAAAGATCAGCTGCTTTTCCGTCAGTCTCCGAAGTTCTCTGTGCAGAACTTCTTCCAGTTCATCCGGATATTTTCTGCCGGCATAGTACTTAAGTAGCGCAATCTTGCAGATATCCGGCAGCGTTTCCTTCTTCTCACACTCGTTAGCAATGATCTCAAAAACACTGGATTTCGTATCTCTGCCATTTATTACATACTCTCTTGACGCATACGTCAGGTATGCCTGTTTCAGTCGAAAATATACATTATCAGACAGATAATAATCTTCAAAAATAGCTTCCTCATCAAACATATCTTCTGAAAATAACATCTGCGTAATGATCCGTTCACTGATCTTGCCGGATGCAACCTGATATTCCCGCAGCACTTTCCAGAGCCGCTTCATATCTGCAGTTGCACCACAGTAATAATTTGCCAGATAAGTCAGCGTTGCTTTGTCATACTGATGTCTGCGGAACATCTCAAAACACAGATACGTCAGGAAATCATCTTCTTCGTAATTCTCTTCCCGGATTCTTCTGCTGCAAATGCAGAACACATCTTTATCTTCGAAATAGCTTAAGCCTTTAACATAAATATTTTCAAAAGTCGGAGTCTCTTTCTCCTCGCTGTCTTTCCATTTGCCGACAGATGCACCATATTTCTTGCAGATTTCCAGAAATCTCGGTTCATAGAACAGACGCTTTGTCTCATATGGAATAGAATCCGTATAATAACGTCCCTCTATCGACTCCCAGATGATCCTTGCTTCTTTGTCATACAGATAGACAATCACCGGCTCATCTTCGGTATATGGGACACGCTGTCTGATTTCTCCATTCTTCTCAATGACAAGCACACAGTTCATATGTGGCACTTTCGTTGAAATCGAATATGCGTAGCAGACATCGCGCATTGCTTCCATATGCTCGGAATCCATATCTTCAGTACAGAAATGCTTATATAAAATACGAAGATATTCTGTGATATGTCGCTTTCTGAGCTGATCCATCGCAAATGTCTTCATCTGCTCTTTGTATCCTTCATACAGTTCTTCACTGTCTGCTTCATAAGTCAGAAGATTAGCGTAAAGAAATGCAGCCTTCTCGTATCCGAGTGTATTTCCATGCATAAAATACAGGAAAACAGACTTCGGAAGCGGTCCGTTTACACTGGATGGATCCAAAGTATTCATATAATACTCATATAACTGGGCAATCTTAAGCTCGGAATCTACTGCTTCCTGATACCAGTGAAAATATTTTTTCTGATTCTTATTTCCCTTGATCAGAAGAATACAGATCGTATTGAGTATCATCGGATCTTTATAAACCTTATAAATCCGCTCTAAAATGCGGAATAACAAATCACTGTAGGACTTATGCTGACTTGCAAAATTCGCCACATATAATGCCAGTTCCTTCGTCATCAGCCGATATTTGGTTGCAAAATTCAACACCTGTAATTCAAATTTGCCAAGCTTTTTCAGAAGTGTCGGCTTCGCCTGATAGCACAAATAAGCTTCCAGATAGAACATAACACCATGTGTTTCAAACTCAAACTGCTGTTCCAGCACTTCCAGTCTCTTGTATGGATTCTTGTATCTTCCGTCTATCTGTAAAATCATATAGAGAAGCAGCCAGGAATCCTGATGGCGCATATAGGTCTTGCCAATCTCATCCAGTACACGCTCCATATGGCTGTCATTCTCACGGATCAGCGCCGTCAGGAACAGGTAATAACAGTTTGTGATCGGATCCTTTCCGATTGCGAAACGGTTATAGTTATAATTCTCCAAAATCCATTTTGCTTCTTCAAACTTCTTACCAATAATATAAACATGTGCCTGCAGAAGTTGGTAAATCTCGCTCATCGGCTTAATTCTGCGGATAGCGGCAACATTTTCAATCGCATTCTCCACCCATGTATCCAGCTCGATACGTCCTGCCATATAGCCGATATATTCTTTTAAAGACTGCGCATATAACAGTTCCGGTACATAATGTTCCTCATCATATTCCTGATTCTGTAATACTTCAATCTCGTAGGACAATGCCTCATACGGAGTAATGAACCGGATTGTTCCATAGTTTCTTCCGCCATGCAAATATTCCGGACGTACCAGATATTCCATCTCATAACTGTTTCCGACAAAATCTTCTGTTGTCAGATCCGGCTTGGTAACACGTAAAAACGCTCCTTCTGTCTCAATATGGATCGGCATGAAGCCCCATGTGTTCTTTACGATCGTAATCGTTCCTTTATTCGGTTCTTTGATATCTTCAAAGAGCATTCCTTCTCCCTGTAGCGTCAGGAAAATACATTCCTTCTGCTTAATACCGACAAGGAACTCTTCCATTGCCTGTTCGCCAAGCGACCATTTTCGCATATTATCATAGAGATAAAACGTCCGCTCATTCTCATATTTGACAATCTCGTAAAATTCTCTGGAGCGGAACAGTCTTCCTGCTTCTGAGAAATCCTTGATCGCAAGCTTCCTGAAATCATCTGTACTCTGTACTTTACCATAAGTTGTCATAACATATGGCTTTTCGATGATCGCTGTAAAAGCAAGCTCATATTCACCTCCGGAACATACGACCGTGATCTTACCGCGTTCTACATGTCCCGGTTTTAATCCCTTCCCATCATAAGTAAATTCAATCCTGGATGTGACTCCGTCAAATCCCTGATCTTTAAAATGGATACGAAAAGAAGACGGGTATAATATTCCCCGTATCTTTCTGTCATTATTGCTTTTTATTAAGAAACTTCCTCTATATACTTCTCCCTCGCCGATAATCATGACCAGATTCGTCTCTTCGAACACAACTTCCGGCTGTTCTACGCTGAAGTCTCCTTTAGAAAATCTTTGTATCTTATTTTTCAAGACTTACACCTGCATCTTTCGTTGCTTTTTGTAAAAAACATACTATAATGAATTATAGCATTGTTTGTTTGGTAATTGCAATGCTGTTAGAATAAAATCTAAGGATAACCCCGGAAAGGAACATAGATATGGATAAAAAACCTGAATTTCACGGAAGCGATCTGGAGCAGATTGAAGCCTATTATCATATTCCGAAAGAAGAAATCGTCTCTTTCGGTGCAAATGTAAACCCGCTTGGATTGTCCGAGCAGTTAAAGAAAGATCTGGCTTCGCATCTGGATGTGATCACACGTTACCCGGACCGTGATTATAGATCTCTGAAAAAAGCAATCAGCAAATACACCGGTGTATCTGCCGATCATATTGTTATAGGAAACGGATCGACAGAGCTGATCTCGCTTCTCATTTCCACACGCACCCCGAAAAGGGCACTGGTACTTGGACCTACTTATTCTGAATATGCCAGAGAATTATCTTTAAATGGTGGTTCCATGGATTTTTATAATCTAAAAAAGGAACAGGATTTCCAATTAGATATCGATGACTTTATAACGACGTTAAAAACAGACTATCAGCTTGCGATCATCTGCAATCCGAATAACCCGACTTCTTCTGCGCTCACAACAAGTGAGATGGAACGTATCCTCGTAGCTTGCCGGGAATACGGAATCTTTGTTATGATCGATGAAACTTATGTAGAATTTGCACCGGATATTGAAGCAGTCAGCGCAGTCAGTCTTATTCCAAAATACGATAATTTCATGATCATCCGCGGTGTCTCCAAATTCTATGCCGCCCCGGGGCTTCGTTTCGGATATGGTATGACAAGCAATGAGGCTTTCTTAAAAGATCTGCTTCTCTACCAGAATCCATGGAGTCTGAACAGCATTGCCGCATATGCCGGTGAACGCATGTTTTCCGATACTGATTATTATAAGAAAACCCGCGAACTGATCTGTTCCGAACGCACATACATGTTTGATGAACTCAAGAAAAATCCGAACTTCAAACCATACAAAGCCTATGCGAACTTTATTCTTGTTGAGATTTTGAAAGAGGGCGTTACTTCCTTTGATGTATTTGAAAAAGCAATCAAAAACCGGCTCATGATCCGGGATTGCTCCTCTTTTGAATCATTAGCCGGTGAATTTTTCCGTTTCTGTATCATGAATCCTGCCGATAACCGACGTCTTCTTGATGTATTAAACCAGATTTAAGTACTTTTCTTTTATTTTCCGGTTAAGCATTATACAACTTCATTTAAGTATATTTGGGAAAGAGGGATGATTTTTTTCATTTCCTCTTTCATTCTTTCGGTCATATGGACGCCATCTTCCTCACAAAGTTCTTCCACTGTCTTTGCACCAAATACAAAGCTTGTAAGTGCCGCAATCGGGATCTCCCCTTCGGAATTTTCCGGTTTGCCATCCATCAGCATTGCCCCGGAAATCTCTGTTCCGGTGAGCACCAGTGTGCGGTTATTCTCTTCAATGGCAGAATCGGTTACTGTAAAACATACGCATAACAATTCCTGCAATCTGAGCGACATCAACATCCGGCGTACATCAACAATCCTTGTCATAATCTTCGGGGTCTCATCTTCATCCTCATCCGGGAACCAGATCCTGCAATCCTCAATCCCCGTTTCATTCTGAAACAGCATCAGTTTTCCACCGTCACTGTCACATTCCCGCATTAACCTTAGGTAGTATGCGCCGTCACGTTTCACATATACATCTTTATCTGCCGCAAGCTTTTCATTTGCCCACTCAGCAAGTGTATCGCAATCTTCTTCCGTAAGCGGGCGAATACAAATGCCTGCCGCTTCTTTCATCGCCACATCTGCTAAATTATATACTCTGCGTTTCTGTTCATAAACCGTCCGGAAATCATGTGGTGTATAGATTGCTTCTGCTGCCGGCATCAGAAATGTAAAATTCTCTCCTGATGCATACATATCCTGAAGTGCCCGCCTTAACAGCGCCGCCATAAACCCACGTCCGCGATAC
Source organism: Dorea sp. OM07-5 (assembly GCF_003481355.1). NCBI lineage: Bacteria > Bacillati > Bacillota > Clostridia > Lachnospirales > Lachnospiraceae > Dorea > Dorea sp. OM07-5. The sequence continues at coordinate 207,502 of NZ_QUKZ01000005.1, forward strand.
TCCTTTCTTGTCGCTACTGCAACGATGTAATGCGCCTGTTTTTCCACACCATTTACCATTAATGTATATGGATTCAGGTGCAGCATTGCGCAGATCTCACCATCTTCTTCCACTACATATATATCATTATCTCTCGTTTTTTCTGAAAAATAATAATCCACAAATCCTTTGCTGTCCTCCGTAAATACTTCCTCATACAATGGACGCACTTTGTTATGCTCTTCCTGACTTAACTTACGAATCTCCATTCTTCTTCCAGTCCTTTATATTTCATATAATGATATAGTAATTTCCCAACTCAACTATAATACTTGCATCTTGTCCTGCCCGACTTTACTTTCCCACATTCGGGCAGCCACCACATCCTGCGCAGCCGCCGTTCTGCGGACCGACCTGGTAACTGTAATTAGCAATCGTATCCAGTGATGCGATAGCCTGTGAGGAGATTCCTTCACCTGTTCCGGTAAATCCAAGTCCTTCTTCTGTAGTTGCTTTAATATTTACCTGATCTACATCAATGTGAAGTGCTTCTGCCACATTTTTACGCATCTGCTCAATATGCGGTGCCATCTTCGGTCTCTGCGCAATAATGGTTGCATCAATGTTACCGATGACATATAATTTCTCGTCGATCAGCTTTCCAACATGCTTCAGAAGTTCAATACTGGACGCTCCTTTATATGCCGGATCTGTATCCGGGAAATGTTTTCCGATATCACCAAGAGCTGCCGCTCCCAGAAGTGCATCCATAATCGCATGCAGCAGCACATCCGCATCCGAATGTCCCAGAAGCCCCTTCTCATAAGGGATCTCTACTCCTCCAAGAATCAGTTTGCGGTTCTCTGTCAGTTTATGAACATCATATCCCATTCCAACTCTCATACTGTTATTTCCTTTCCCAGAATATATTTCTTATTCTGTAACATTATTGTGATCTGTATTCTCTTCCTGCCTTTTGGCTTCACTGTGATCTGCTCCCACCGGTTCATCACTCTTCTGTGTATCTGTATTGCCTAACAGCTTGTCCCGGTTCAGTTTACCGTCTTCATCCACATCGCTCTCTAATAATTCCTCGCAGTCCAGCTCTTCTCCGTCATTTTCCACATACTCATGCTTCACTGCCATCACGACTGCCTTCGCACACCATACGATTCCAAGTACAGCAAATGCCACACCCAGCACCAGATAAAGCGTTGCATTCTCCGGCCTGTTTGTCATCGTCTTCTTTATCAGATCAATTCCCAGATATCCAAGATATCCCCCTACAATAATTCGAAAAAATACGCGACCTTTTGTCATTTCATGTCCTCCTGCCTGTGTTTTATTAATGTCTGCCGATTTTATAACTTCTATAAAACTTCTTATAATTCGCACAAATCGGCTGTTTTTCGCACATCTGAGCATATTATATCACATACTTACAATTTTTTGCAAAAAAAGTGTTGACATTTCCTCACTTTTGATTGTATAATAACGAAGTCGGTTTGAGAGAGCCGGGTAAATATGGGATCATAGCTCAGCTGGGAGAGCATCTGCCTTACAAGCAGAGGGTCATAGGTTCGAGCCCTATTGGTCCCATACTTATAAAAATATTTCTTTATGGCGGGATAGCTCAGTTGGCTAGAGCACACGGTTCATACCCGTGGTGTCGCTGGTTCAAATCCAGTTCCCGCTACTTTAAAAAGACTTGTTCTTGCAAGTCTTTTTACATCCGTAATATTAACAGTACTTACGGGCAATATTTTCATGGCGGGATAGCTCAGTTGGCTAGAGCACACGGTTCATACCCGTGGTGTCGCTGGTTCAAATCCAGTTCCCGCTACTTTAAAAAGACTTGCAATTGCAAGTCTTTTTTCAATTCATATCCGGAATATATTCCATTTATTTGTGTTTTTATTCTAGTTTATTTTACTAAAATATTTCAAAATTACCTACACATATCAAAATATCTACGCAAAACAAACTTCTAAGTTCTACCCTGCCCCCGAACTTCTGTATTCAATTGTCTCTTCTTCTCAAAAAATGAATTTCTCGCCCGAACACGGGCATTTTTGACTGTATAGTAATCCTTTCTTTACAGCTTTTTGTAACTTTCTTTTCAGCTCATTTTTTCACAGCTCTTCACTGCCTTCTTTACAGCTCGTTTTTACACACCATAATATAAAAATTGTTTTTCATCCGGTTTGAACTTATACTTGTCAGTCATCTCTTTCTTATCTCCCATTTTCATCTTACAGGTGTGTTGTACAATCCATTTCCCGTGTTCCTGCACATAATTAATATCCCACTTCGCAACTGTAGATGTTCCATCCGGAAAATGATAATATTCCATTACTGCATTCATATCCGGAACATTGCCCACTTCATCTTTTAACGACATCTGCAACTTCAAAAAATATTTATCAATATCCGGTTCCCATTTTATCCTGACTTGGTTTTTATCTGAAACCACCGTTACTTTCTGCTGCTTTCCTTCTTTATACACTTTCACTTTTAAATTATCATACGATGAAATCTTTTTTCCGTTTACACGTATCGTCACCTGACAGTTCATCTAATCCGGTGCTCCCGCGAAGAAAATCATACTCCCAAACACCAGCAGGATTGCCACAACGCTCCAGACTTTTCTTCTGCACATATCATCCACTCCCCTTGTAAATTTATTTCTCCAGTTCCATAATATCCATTATCCGCATATTCTCCCCGCTTTCATCATCCACGTACACAACATACAGCTTGTCTCCATATGTCTGGAAATCATAACGGATAATCTCGTCACCTTTACCGGTCTTGTAACCCTTTATCTTCTTCGTCCAGAGCGGCGTATCCTGACCGGTTTTGTAATAGCTCACCTTTCCATCCTTGAATGTTGCATAAGCATCTGCTGACATGAAAACAGCCTGCTCTTTTTCAAGCTCATACTTCGCTGTAATCTTCTGCTTCTCCATATCATAGTAAATCAGTTCACCACCACTGTATCTTGCCGCTTCATAACCTGCTCCTGTGTAATGTTCCATGCCACCCAAACGGTAATCTTCCAGTTGAAGCATAAGCATATTTCCGGATACTTTCATATCTACCGGTTTGTATTTTTCGGACTGATACAACTCTTCATTTTTTCCGTCGGCATTTGTTTTATAAATACGGAAATCCTTTGATTCATTACGAAAATCCCATGCATACAAGGTATCTTTATAGGATGCCAGTAATTTTCCATCTTGTAAATCCGTATCCAGTTGATGTACTCGTTCTCCTGTTTTCTTATTTACCATAACCGTAGCCAAAAAATCTCCCGCAGACGTATCCTTAAGCAGTAACCGATAACCTACTTCTCTGTCTTTTGTCTTTTCCCGCTTACAGCTGCCTGCATGATAAAGCTCCATATCCGGTGTCGTAATCTTTGTATGTTCTATCCAGTGCTTATCCCAATCTATAAATGCGCCTTTGCCTGTCTGTATTTTTAGTTCACCTAAATCCACCGTTTTTCGGACATTCTCTGCATCCACTACATATAACATCTTCTGATATGAATCATCTTCCCCTGTACTGCAAATAATATAAATATATTTTTTACCGAGAAATGCCTTTTCAATCCTTCCATCCGCATCCATTTTCCGCTCAGCAACCAGCTTGCCATCCGCATCATACTGGCGCAGCGCATCCCAAGAATTCACATAAATATATTTGCCATTTGTATAAGTTCCTGCATCTTCCAGCGCCGACTGAAGTTTTCCACTTTTCGGATCTACAGTTCTTAATTTCTTATCCGAATAATCATAATAATATGTCTTATCACCCAGCATTGCCAACATTCTCGCATCACCGGTTCTCGCATTATGAAGAACCCTGCTGACATTATAATTTCCTTTTGCTTTCTCCAAATAATAACTGATCGGATTTGTCCGCATCCAGAACAGGTAATAACCAGCCAGATAAATAATCACCAACAGACAGACCAACACGATCCATAAACTCTTTCTCTTCTTTTTCATAACCGTTCTCCTTTGTGTTCACAAAAAACACTCCTACTTCAAAAAATCAACATCCGAAAAAAACTGATTTTCCTTCGCAATGTCATATGCCGTGTTGCCATCACCGTCCTTCTTGTTCACATCCGCTCCGTGCTTCACCAGATACTTTGCAATATCTTCGCTTGTGCACTCTGCCGCCGCATGCAGAACGGTATGTTTTACTGCTGATTCGTCCTCATCACCTGCAGACTCGGCATCATCATCCAGCGAAATCTCCTGATTCACATCTACGCCGATTTTTATCATAATCCCACATATGCAGTAACAAACAATAGCTCTCTTTTGTGACATATAATTTCAAAGTTTTAGAAACAGCAGGAAAATTCTGTTTCACGTATTCAGAAATAGTCCTGCTGTCTCATTTGCATTATACTAATACACTAAAACACGTCCAGGCCCAGTTTCACTTTAAGTGTTGTAAACCATCCATATGCATTCCACTTATCATATTTGATAGTAGCTTTTGATTCTATTAGCTGATTTGATTTATTGGTCCATTTGATGATAATAGGTATTTCCGTTTTTTCTTCCGCACCGCTTTCCGCTTCTATAAAATCATATACTTTTTTCCCTTTTAATATATTTTTTTCTGCTGGCGTTTCTAAATCATCAGCTATATACATTTTTGTAGTTGCTTTATCAAATGAACCATATTCTTTTGTTAAAACTGTAATCTCTTTTGGCGTATGATTTTCTTTTGGAATTATGTAGCCTCGCACAAATCCTAATGAATCTGGAATTAAATATATTTTCCACGCTTTATCATCACTCACTGATTCTGCATAATCATTTTTCATAACCGCAGAATTTAAATAAATAGGAAAAATATTAAAAAATATAATTAAAATCAAATAGAATATAAATATTATTCCAACTATTATACATATCCATTTCTTTTTTACTTTCATTACTTCATTCAACCTCCTTTGTGTTCACCCCAAACACCCTACTTCAAAAAATCAACATCCGAAAAAAACTAATTTTCCTTCGCAATGTCATATGCCGTATTCCCATCACCGTCCTTCTTGTTCACATCCGCTCCGTGCTTCACCAGATACTTTGCAATATCTTCGCTTGTGCACTCTGCCGCCGCATGCAGAACGGTATGTTTTACTGCTGATTCGTCCTCATCACCTGCAGACTCGGCATCATCATCCAGCGAAATCTCCTGATTCACATCTACGCCGATTTTTATCATAATCCCACATATGCAGTAACAAACAATAGCTCTCTTTTGTGACATATAATTTCAAAGTTTTAGAAACAGCAGGAAAATTCTGTTTCACGTATTCAGAAATAGTCCTGCTGTCTCATTTGCATTATACTAATACACTAAAACACGTCCAGGCCCAGTTTCACTTTAAGTGTTGTAAACCATCCATATGCATTCCACTTATCATATTTGATAGTAGCTTTTGATTCTATTAGCTGATTTGATTTATTGGTCCATTTGATGATAATAGGTATTTCCGTTTTTTCTTCCGCACCGCTTTCCGCTTCTATAAAATCATATACTTTTTTCCCTTTTAATATATTTTTTTCTGCTGGCGTTTCTAAATCATCAGCTATATACATTTTTGTAGTTGCTTTATCAAATGAACCATATTCTTTTGTTAAAACTGTAATCTCTTTTGGCGTATGATTTTCTTTTGGAATTATGTAGCCTCGCACAAATCCTAATGAATCTGGAATTAAATATATTTTCCACGCTTTATCATCACTCACTGATTCTGCATAATCATTTTTCATAACCGCAGAATTTAAATAAATAGGAAAAATATTAAAAAATATAATTAAAATCAAATAGAATATAAATATTATTCCAACTATTATACATATCCATTTCTTTTTTACTTTCATTACTTCATTCAACCTCCTTTGTGTTCACCCCAAACACCCTACTTCAAAAAATCAACATCCGAAAAAAACTAATTTTCCTTCGCAATGTCATATGCCGTATTCCCATCACCGTCCTTCTTGTTCACATCCGCTCCGTGCTTCACCAGATACTTTGCAATATCTTCGCTTGTGCACTCTGCCGCCGCATGCAGAACGGTATGTTTTACTGCTGATTCGTCCTCATCACCTGCAGACTCGGCATCATCATCCGGCGAAATCTCTGTCAACACTTTCATATTCTTCTCTTTTGCATATCTTTCCCCACTTTGCATAAAATGATGTTATATATATAATAACGTTTGTTTCTCTTGTTTTGTTACAGAAAAGCTTAAAAAATCCGAAAGAATTTCTTAATTTTGGTCGAAATAGAAGAATTTTATTTTATAATTCCCCTTGTTTTTTTATTTTCAACTTTCACTCCTGCAAAATCTGTTGGATAAATACCTTTATGGCTTTTGTTATCTTTTATTATTACCGGTCGGAAATATTTTTTATTTGCCCATAATTTTTTCCCATTGCAAAATTTTAATATGTATTTATCCGATGTCTCTACCATACTCTCTAAATTATCTTTTTCAAATTTTCTTCCTTTTGTCTTGCAACCACAATAGCATATTATTTCATTATCCTCAATTTTAATTTGATAAATCATACGCGCATGCATTCGTCCAACACACACTATGACACTTAGCACTGCTGCAATAAAAACATACAAGAAGATTTGTTCTTCCAGTGTAATGTCGATTATATAATTCATTGACACATAAAGTGTTACTATAACAAAAAAGCAACAAATAATTTCAAATATTTTATCAAAAATCAGAAACCATCGTGCGTTATTTATACATTCTTTTTTCATATCTGTATCTTCCTCCCAAAAACTGCTTACTATAAATATAGCGGTAAACATTGCCTTACTATAATTCATCCCCCGCAGAAACACTATATTCTGCATTAAATGTGCGCAACTATACCGCATTTGGTATTCTGTGGGGTATTACCCTATCTTTTTGGCAAAAGTAAAATATAAAATTCAGTATTTATGCTGCGTAGCACCACTTTCGCACATAAGTGTTCAACTATTATTTTACTCCTAGTTCAATTTCAAAGGGGTATCTATCTTAAAAATCCAATTTTGAATTTGCTATTTTCCTCATTTTCACAAACTCCTCTGCAAATTTTCTTGCGGTATCTCTATTATGATCTATGTCCCAATTTTCTTTATTATAATTTGCTGCGTTTGTAAAATTAAACGTTCCATGCATTGCTACATCCAAATCAATTACACAGAACTTTCTATGCATAATATTTTTATATCCGGATTCTATATCCACACGATATGTTTCAAAGTCATCTTCCAATTTAAATGGAGCACTATCATTTACCTCGTTATCATCAATAATAATTTTTATATCCAGCCCCTTCTGCTTCTTTTTTAGCAATTCGTGGTATATTACCGGATTCGTAAACCAAGCCATCACTATCCAGATCAAAAATTTTGCATCCCTAATTTCTTCTACAATTCTTTTTTGTATATCTTCAAACAAAATTTCTTGGCTCACATCTTCATATTCCGTATTCAAAATACCTGGTCGAAAAAAGATGCCCCAATACTCATAATCGTCATTCGGCGGATAAATCTCTCTACATTTACTATCAATATAATCCTTATATTTTTTTATTTCTTGCAATTTTTCAGGAATAATACTAATAATTATGTGCTCTTTTCTGTGATCCGGAAGATGATATGTAAACTCATATTCTTCCTGAAAAGAAATCGTCGAAATTTTTAACAACTCGATAATTTTATCTTTATCTTCATTGTCCTCTATCTGAATTGTATCTATCAGTAATTTTTTATACTGTTTTTCTGTCATTCACCTTCCTCCATTCTCATACCTATTTTTTCAATCAACGCCAAATCTGCTGGCAACCATTGAACTGAATCCAGCTCATCTTTCCTTAACCACTTAGCAGCTTCTGCTTCCTTCAGTACCAGCTCTCCGGTTATTGTCTCACACCAAAAACAATCCATAGAAAGATGGAAGTTCGGATAATCGTATTCAATGGTGTCTATCAAATCATACACTTCGATATCTGTATCTAATTCTTCCCTTATTTCACGTTTGAGCGCCTGCTCTGGCGTTTCTCCTTCTTCTATCTTTCCACCAGGAAATTCCCGTTGTCCTTTGAACTCCCCATATCCTCTAGCTGTAGCAAATATCTTACTCTTTTCCTGTATGGAATCACAGATAACTGCTGCCACTACTCTAAGTCCTGGTAAGCGGATGCTGTTCCGGTTACTTTCCGTTCTGCATAGATCACATTGTCTTCCAGCCCGGACAGGTTCTGAATCAGCTTCTCTCCGGTGTCTGCTCCGGTTGTGTAGGATACCATGCCGTCCTCGTAGAAGTAGTTCGTCACTTCTCCGGCTTCTTTCTTCTGGATGCGCTGTCCGTCTCCATTGTACAGGTTTTCCTGTGTCAGGCTGACCGTCTCGTTGCCGGATGTACCGCTCTTCTTCGTTACAGTTGCAGTACTTAAGCGGTTTTCTACATCATAAGTATTCTCTACGCTGTCTCCCGTCTCCTTATCGGTCTCTTTGATCTGGTTTCCATTGACGTCATACTCATAAGAAATGTCATTCTTTACGGTATCGCCTTTCGTTGTTTTTACCCTTAAGAGCTGGTTCAGACCATTGTAGGTGTACGCTGTCTCCTCTTCACCTTTGACTTTCTTTGTGCGGTTTCCTGCGGAATCGTAGCTGTAAGTCGTGGTGGTCTTTTCCTCATTCTTCTTATGGTCAGTCACAACACTCTTCATCAGTCTTCCCATTGTCTGGTATCATTTCTCATCCAACCACGTCCGAATAATTAATCCCACATATGCAGTAACAAACAATAGTTCCCTTTCGTGACATATAATATTAAAGTTTTTAGAAACAGCAGGGAAATTCTGTTTCATATATTCAGA
>NZ_QUKZ01000050.1:0-421 GCF_003481355.1 Dorea sp. OM07-5
AGACACAGAAGATTAGTTTTAAAGAGCCAAGTCAGGTAAATGGATTCAATGATAATCTGGAACTTCAAAATAACAATATCAATTTTGCAACACCACTCTACTCGCTCACAGTAAATAATGATATGACGATTTCGAAAACAAAAGATTTACAGATCGTTACGCAATTGATAATTAATAATGGATCTTTTGTAACAACTGGAAATGTTGAGGCTAACATGTTATACATCAACAATACAAAAGAAAATCAGATACAAGGGAATCTGAATATGACTGGAACTGTTGTCTTTAAAAAGGGAAGTCTGGAAGTAAGAGGAAATGCGAAATTTGACAATGGGTATCTGCAGATGCAGGATACCGAGGACAAACTGCTTGTGAAAGGGAATCTGACGTTAGGTGAAACATATGGAAGCAGTAAGGGGGA
>NZ_QUKZ01000050.1:456-1139 GCF_003481355.1 Dorea sp. OM07-5
TGTTTAACAAATGGAACAGTAGAAGTAAAAGGAGATTTCACCTCGAACTATAAGGAAACAGGCTCCAACTGGTATGGCTATTATGAAACGAATACGCATAAGACAATATTTTCAGGAGAGAAGACGCAGAAGATCAGCTTTAAAGAGGCGAGTCAAGTAAATGGATTTAGTGATAAGTTGGAGCTTCAGAATAACGATATCAATTTTGCAACACCAATTTATAATGTGAAGATCAATCAGGACACACAGCTTACGAATACAGAAAAACTGATGATAACAGGTACATTAAATACAGGCGGTTATAAATTTGCAACAACCGGAAATATAGATGCAGAAAGACTGGACATGGGAGGTGCAGGAGTAGAAATTGCCGGAGATGTAGCGGTCAGAACAATGAATGTGTCAGGCAGTGATAACCTTATTAAAGGAAATCTGATGGCGAACGGAGGAGGTGCTGCCTTTAAGCAGGGAAGTCTGGAAGTAGGAGGAAATGCGGAATTTAATAATGGCTTTCTGCAGATGCAGGATACAGAAGACAAACTGCTTGTGAAAGGGAATCTGACGTTAGGTGAAACATATGGAAGCAGTAAGGGGGATTGTTTAAGAAATGGAACAGTAGAAGTAAAAGGAGATTTCACCTCGAACTATAAGGAAACAGGCTCCAACTGGTATGGCTATTATGA
>NZ_QUKZ01000051.1:0-1113 GCF_003481355.1 Dorea sp. OM07-5
GAGACCATCTCGCTGGGAGAAAAGAATCAAAAGGATGGAGCGGAAATCATAAAAGAGCGGGAGCAAAGAGCAGAAGCAAAACAGAGAAAGAAACGCAAGGGAAGGAGTGATGCCTTTGATTAAAACCTTAAGTCAGGCACTTCGGATGGATAAGGAACGCTTCAAAGTTCCGAAATCAGTCCAACAGGCAATTCCCATCCAGCGAATCTGGCCGGATGGAATTTTTCAACAGGGAACGAAATTCTCAAAAACATATCGTTTTACAGATATCAACTATTATATTGCGAGTAAGGACAATAAGACAGAAATGTTTCTGGATTATTCCGAACTCTTAAATTCACTGGATTCCGGCATTTCTGCCAAAATTACCATCAATAACCGGAGAATCAATAAAGAAGAATTTGAAAAATCAATCCTGCTTCCAATGAAGGAAGATGGACTGGACCACTATCGGGAAGAATACAACGAAATGCTCCTGTCTAAGATTACAGGAACAAACAACAGCATCTATCAGGAACGGTATCTGACTGTCAGTGTACATAAAAGATCGATTGACGATGCAAGAACCTATTTTGCACGTATCGGAACAGACATCGTAACACATCTGGCAAAGTTATCGTCCACAGCAGAAGGACTGGACGCAGAGAGCCGGCTCCAGATTTTCAGGGACTTCTTCAAGGGAGATGTCCCACAGGCATTTCCGTTTGATCTGAAACAATTTGCCAAGAAGGGAACAAGTTTCAAGGACTGGATGTGTCCGGATTCTATGGAATTTGAACGTGACCATTTTAAAATCGGTGACAGGTACGGAAGAGTCCTGTATATGCAGGATTATGCAAGTTATGTTAAAGATGACATGATTTCAGAACTGTGTGACTTCAGCCGGAATCTGATATTGTCGATTGATATCCTGCCAGTCCCTACGGATGAAGCGGTAAGGGAAATCCAGAACCGACTGCTTGGTGTGGAAACCAACGTGACCAACTGGCAGAGAAGGCAGAACGCTAATAATAACTTCTCGGCAATCGTACCATACGATATGGAACTTCAGAGAAAAGAAACCAAGGAAATGCTCGATGATCTGACAACCAGAGACCAGCGTATGATGTTCGG
>NZ_QUKZ01000052.1:0-1025 GCF_003481355.1 Dorea sp. OM07-5
CTTCCGTGATACAAGATGCCATGACGATCTGTTGCAGTAATTGTGAACATGGGTTCTTCCGGTTCCTTCATGCGTCTACCGTTCTGCCGGACCTTCTCTTTTGCTGGGGTTAAGACTGCTCTTGCTCCATCCTCTGCTAATACACCGGAACATTCTCCTTTATATTTGTGAACACCGCATTGTCTGGTATTCAGACTTCTGCATTCTTCCGTTACTATCGGCGGCGGTGAAAGATCGACAAAGTGCAACGTTCCCTGTTGGACACCTGTTGTCAGGGTATGTGCGATCTGGTGTCCGACTCTCCCTCTCCTGCTGTTGAGATTCGCATAGCCCAGATCGATGCTGTCCCCTTCTCTTGCAAGTTTGTAGCCGAGCTTTGTATTCTCTTTGATCGGGACACCTACATCATATAATCCTGTCTTGCCGCCCATTCCACCTGCCTGTGAGGTCAGGGTACAGCTTAGTCCTTTGGGACTGTAGACTCTTTTTCCCTGACTTCCTGCCCGGATCTGAACAAGAGCTGCTCCATTTGTTTCTGGTTCAGGTAATATTTTTCCGGCACATCTGAAATCAAGATATCCGACAATATACACCCGTTTCCTTGCTTGGGGGACTCCGAAATCCTTGCTGTTAAGCACTTTCCATTCGACATGGTACCCCAGTTGCGAAAGCGTACTGAGGATGGTGCAAAATGTCCGACCCTTGTCATGCGAAAGCAGACCGGGAACATTTTCAAGGATAAAATAATTGGGTCTTTTAGCTTTAAGAAGCCGGGCAATCTCGAAAAAGAGGGTTCCTCTTGCATCTGCAAATCCTTCCCGCTTTCCGGCGATAGAGAATGCCTGGCAAGGAAATCCTGCACAGAGCAGATCAAAATCCGGCATTCGTTCTGGTTCAATTGTTCGTGCATCACTACAATACCACTCCCCTTCTGTGTCAAACAGCAATCGGTAGTTCTTATCCGCATAAGTATCCACCTCGCAGTGTCCGACACAGGTAAATCCCCCTGCACGTCTTAAGCCTTC
>NZ_QUKZ01000053.1:0-952 GCF_003481355.1 Dorea sp. OM07-5
ATCATCGGGAAGTTCTGTTCTTCCGGTGGAGCTTCATGCAGTAAATACAGCATAAGTGCCTGTAAAAGTGCAGTCTCGGACTTTTCCCAGAACGGATCCGAGCTTTGTGCACCTTTCGGTGTCGTGTTGCGGATCAGGTTATTGATCAGCTTCAGTACATCCTTATCATCCCGGACATACGCAAACGGGTTATAACACCAGGAAGTCTCCGGATTGATCAAATCAAAAACCCGGACTTCATATCCATTCCGTTCCAGGACACCTCCGGTTTTACGCAAAAGTTCTGCCTTGGGATCTGTAATCACCATCGAACAGTTGCACTGCATGATGTTTGGGATTGCATACGTCCGGCTCTTTCCTGCTCCTGAACCTCCGACTACCAGCACATTTAAATTTCGTTTATGCTTATATCCATCCAGTCCCATGCGGAAATGCTGTGTCAGAAGCAGATTCTGCGTGTACTGCTTTTCGCAGTAACGTCTGCAGATTTCGGACACGTTGCCCCATTTTGCGGAACCATGTTCCACGCCTCTTCTATAATTTCTTTTTTGGGATTCATAAATACCAATGCCTAAGAAATAGGCTGCTGTGAATATCAGAATACATTTGAACGTATACGGTGTATACGTGATAAAAAACGGCTGTTCGAGTTTTTCGCTCAGCGTTTCTAAGATTTGAATAAAATTCTTATCCGGTGTAATGGCACAAGCGGTAATCGCTGCCGCCCACCAGACAAATGGCAGAAAGACAAGATACAGAACCCAGTCCTGCTTTTTTGTACTTATCTCTGCAAGTCAGATTCTCTTTTCTTGCGTGGCTTTTCTTCTGGATGTCCCTGTCCTTCTTTCTTATGAAAGGAATCCACTCCCGATATCAGTGAGAGACTTCTGCCGTTGTCCCACTTAACACCAAGCTGGCCTGCATCATCCACATACTGCACAGTTCCTTCCAG
>NZ_QUKZ01000054.1:0-913 GCF_003481355.1 Dorea sp. OM07-5
GAAACAGCAGGGAAATTCTGTTTCATATATTCAGAAATTGCCCTGCTGTTTCTCTTTAACTATCGTACAGTTCTGTAAATCAAATCTCTATCGCATCTAACAGCTTCATATCTCCATTTTGCTGCCGCACAAACACAAAGACAATATTTCCACAAGTCTGTACCGTATATTCTTCATTCCGCTTATAGCCGTTCACTTTGCTTTCTTTGATACATTTATCATCTTTCACCTGATAACGTTTTACAGTTCCTTTGCAAAATGTCGAATAATAGTTATCTGATGCTGCAAGCACCTGTTCTTTGTCTTTGATTACCTTATGTAGAATTTTTCCCGTTGATAAATCAATCCGTGCAAATCCACTGCCTTCAAATTCTGCTAAAGAACCTGTTCGGTTCACGCCACGTCCATCATCTCCATAAGATATAAATCTCACAAGGGCAGTATTTTTCTTTACATCTGCAGACACGATGCTGTACTTGTCCGTAATACAATTTGCATAATCTTTCCATTTGTTTTCTCCGGATATTTTCAGCAAATCATCACGGACATATAAATCTTTGCCATCATAATTAACTACCATATTCTCTGTTAATACAAGCCGTTTTTCATGTTTGTCTACAAATGCAACTCCAGCGATTTTACCAGTTATTTTCAACGCTTTCTCTTTGTCCATCCATTGCACTTTGCTGTCCGACCGGTCAACAATAAGCCATAAATCCGGTAATTCCACTGCCCGGTATTCTTCTAACATCTTATTCCCATCTGCCGAATAGTCTGTTGTCTGATCTAAAATTTCCGAAGACATTTTGCCCGGTCTTGCCACATCGTCCAGATCAAAACTATACACATACCGTATTCCTTTTAAATCTTTCACATAGCAATACAGATTCTTCTGTCCTGTATAAAGCCATAT
>NZ_QUKZ01000055.1:0-871 GCF_003481355.1 Dorea sp. OM07-5
AAGGTGCTCCGGCGACCTGTCAGAGTAAAGGAACGAAAGAATACTGGAAATGTAAGCGCGAAGGCTGCAAAAAGCTCTTCCTTGACAAAGAAGGAAAAGAGAGCGTTACACAGGCACAGCTCGTAATACCGAAGAGTGATGAACATGCATGGAGTGACTGGGAGTTTATCGGTGAGGGTAAACATAAACGTCACTGTACTACGAAAAGATGTACGGCGGTAGAAGAAGATAACTGCACCACAGATGCACCGAAGGAAAAAGTAACAAAGGCAACGACTTCCAAAGACGGAAAAGTTGAAAAGCAGTGTTCGGTTTGTGGAAATGTATTTTCTTCTGAAGTCCTTCCAAAAGCATCCGGTATCAAGATCGCTGCAACATCTTATACCTACAACGGCAAAGTGAAAACACCATCCGTAACAATAAAGAACAGCAAAGACAAGACACTTGCAAAAACAGAGTATTCCATAGCTTATGCGAAGGGACGCAAGAATGTCGGAAGTTATACCGTTACGATCACACTGAAGAATAATTACAGCGGAACAGTGAAGAAGACATTTAAGATCATTCCGAAGACAACAAGCATTTCCAAATTGACAGCAGGTAAGAAGAAGCTGACTGTGAAGTGGAAAAAACAGGCGACACAGACGACCGGATATCAGTTGCAGTACGGAACATCGTCTAAGTTCAAGGGTGCAAAGACCGCGACGATCACGAAGAATAAAACAGTGAGCAAAGCGATTTCCAAGTTAAAAGCAAAGAAGAAATATTACGTAAGAATCCGCACTTATAAAACGGTAAAAGTAAACGGAAAATCTGTGAAACTTTATTCTGCATGGAGCAAAGCAAAATCGGGGCTTACAAAATAAATAAG
>NZ_QUKZ01000056.1:0-869 GCF_003481355.1 Dorea sp. OM07-5
TTCTTCTTATTCACATTGGTCGGCTGTGCAAAGGTGTTCAGGCTTCCATTGATAAAAAGTTCGGATGACAGTGCAAGTCCCCTTGCCTCTTCTTCCGGCTGTAACATCAACTGTCGGTACATATCTTTCAATGTCGGAACTTCTCCGGTATAACCACTTCGGATATAATCCCGGTACACATCTGCAGCACAGCGGTCCAGGATTGACTTTTCTTTTGCTGACAGGTTTCCTGCTCCAACCAACTGTTCAAATACAGACAGAATAAACTCCGATTTTTCAATCAGTGGATTCTTTTCATTGCCGTAGGCTGCGTCCATATCCATTGCATTCAGGTGATTGTCTGATGTCGCAGATACTTTTACAACCTGTCCACCCAGAGCCTCTACTAATTTTGTGAATTCGGACTCCGGATCAAGAATCAGGATATCGTCATCGGTACTCAATGCCAGATGCACAATCTCTTCTTTTGCCGAAAAGCTCTTTCCTGATCCACTGACGCCCAACCGGAAACTGTTTCCATTCATCAGTTTCTTCCGGTCGGCTACCAGAAGGTTCTTGCTGACTGCATTCTGCCCATAATAGATACCGCCCGGCTGCAGGATTTCCTGTGTATGGAACGGGATTAAAACAGCCGTTGATTCCGTTGTCAATGTACGCAGGGCATTGATCTTTCGCAGTCCGTAAGGAAGCACTGTATTGAGTCCGTCCACTTGCTGCCACTTTAATGTTGCCATCTGGCACAGATGCTTTCTTGCTATCGACAATAATAATTCCGTATCGGAATCCAACTGTTTTTTACTGTCTGCCAGATGTACCATTGTCAAAATTCCGAACATCATACGCTGGTCTCTGGTTGTCAGATCATCGAG
>NZ_QUKZ01000057.1:0-785 GCF_003481355.1 Dorea sp. OM07-5
ACATAGCAATACAGATTCTTCTGTCCTGTATAAAGCCATATTTCCGATATTCCCTGACTGATTTTCCTTTTCTGAATTAGTTTCCCTTCTTTTTCATATTGCAGCACTCCGTCGGCTACTGCACAATATATATATTTATCAGACACGGAAAAATTACGACACTCATTTGGTACAGTAACAATGTGCTTCTTATCTTCCAGAGAAAATATTTTTTTACCTTCACGATAGTAATGATTTTTCCCATCAAATGTCGCTAACTCCATACCTTCATTTTCCAGAATATCTACTTCTGTACCCAGCTCACCAGAAACTGCTTTTTCACTGATTTGTGTCATCGTAGAACCAGACATGCTTTTTATAATTAAATTAACTGCAATAATATTGGTTACAAGAAAGACTGCCCAGATTTTCCAATTTCCTTTTCCGCTTCTCTTTCCATAATATGCCATCCCAAATGTGCTTAAGATAATATACAGCACACATATAATAAATACTATCATTCTTTCATAATTCATAAGACACCGCCTCTCATAGTAGAATAATATCGTATCCCGGATAATTTATCTTACATATATAGTAACAGACCACAGTTTTCTTTTGTGACATATAATTTCAAGTTTTTTAGAAACAGCAGGGAAATTCTGTTTCATATATTCAGAAATCGCCCTGCTGTCACTTTTACTTATACGACCTTTTTTATTACCAGAAAGAAATAAATGTTATTCCATCTACATTGAATAAATAACACCAAAGGACTTCAACTTTTGTTACAAATTCAGGACACA
>NZ_QUKZ01000058.1:0-783 GCF_003481355.1 Dorea sp. OM07-5
ACATAGCAATACAGATTCTTCTGTCCTGTATAAAGCCATATCTCCGATATACCCTGACTGATTTTCCTTTTCTGAAGAAGTTTTCCCGCTTTGTCATATTGCAGCACTCCGTCGGCTACTGCGCAGTATACATATTTTTCAGACACGGAAAAATTACGGCACTCATTTGGCACAGTCACAATGTGTTTCTTATCTTCCAGAGAAAATATCTTTTTACCTTCACGATAATAATGATTCTTTCCATCAAATGCCGCTAACTCCGTACCTTCATTTTCCAGAATATCTACTTCTATACCTATTTCTCCTGAAACTTCTTTTTCACTGATTTGTGTCATCGTAAAGCCAGACATGCTTTTTATAATTAAATTAACTGCAATAATATTGGTTACAAGAAAGACCGTCCAGATTTTCCAATTTCCTTTTCCGCTTCTCTTTCCATAATGTGCCATCCCAAATGTGCTTAAGATAATATACAGCACACATATAATAAATACTATCATTCTTTCATAATTCATAAGACACCGCCTCTCATAGTAGAATATTATCGCATACCGGATAATTTCCTTACATATATAGTAACAATCCACAACTCCATTTTGTGACATATAATTTCAAAGTTTTTAGAAACAGCAGGGATATTCTGTTCCATATATTCAGAAATCACCCTGCTGTCTTGTTACTTATAAATCCTTTTTAACTACCAGAAACAAATATATATTATCCCATCTACATTGAATAAATGACACCAAAGGACTTCAACTTTTGTTACAAATTCAGGACACA
>NZ_QUKZ01000059.1:0-323 GCF_003481355.1 Dorea sp. OM07-5
CGGACACCAACAGAAATCAAAATCGACTTCGCAGTCTTGCCGGCCGCCTGCTTGTAAATCGCATACTGCTTGACCGCAATACTCTCTGGGTCCCGCATTTCCAGTCTCTCAAACAAAATATCCAGTGGAGACTGGTAATCCTCATCATCTTCTTTTACCTGCGCACTGCCAAGCATTTCCATGATCATCGGGAAGTTCTGTTCTTCCGGTGGAGCTTCATGCAGTAAATACAGCATAAGTGCCTGTAAAAGTGCAGTCTCGGACTTTTCCCAGAACGGGTCCGAGCTTTGTGCACCTTTCGGTGTCGTGTTGCGGATCAGGTT
>NZ_QUKZ01000059.1:333-618 GCF_003481355.1 Dorea sp. OM07-5
TGTGTTGCGGATCAGGTTATTGATCAGCTTCAGTACATCCTTATCATCCCGGACATACGCAAACGGGTTATAACACCAGGAAGTCTCCGGATTGATCAAATCAAAAACCCGGACTTCATATCCATTCCGTTCCAGAACACCTCCTGTTTTGCGCAGAAGTTCCGCTTTCGGATCTGTGATCACCATCGAGCAGTTGCACTGCATGATGTTCGGAATCGCATAGGTCCGACTCTTTCCTGCCCCGGAACCTCCGACTACCAGCACATTTAAATTTCGTTTATGCTT